>JAICZO010000337.1 GCA_029057255.1 Muribaculaceae bacterium
GCTCGGCGTCGACCTGCCCGGAGAGACACGCGGCTTCATCCCCAACGCCAAGTTCTATGACAAGTTCTACTCCGAGGGGCACTGGAGCGCCAACACCATCATATCGGTGTCGATCGGCCAGGGTGAGATTCTGGCATCGCCGCTGCAGATAGCCAACCTCGGCGCCACTATCGCCAACCGCGGATACTTCATCACCCCGCATGTGGTTAAGGAGATACAGGATACTGTCATGCCTCAGGAACTGCTCGAGAAGCGTTTCCCCACCATCGAGCAGCACTACTTCCAGGATGTGGCCGAGGGCATGCGCATGGCCGTGACCGGCGGTACCTGCCGACGGGCTGCGATACCGGGCATCGAGGTATGCGGCAAGACCGGTACGGCCCAGAACCCGCACGGCAAGGACCACTCGGCATTCATGGGCTTCGCGCCCTACAACGAGCCGAAGATTGCCGTGGCCGTATACGTCGAGAACGGCGGCTGGGGTGCCACCTACGGCGTGCCTATCGGCAGCCTCGTGATGGAGAAGTATCTCACCGGCAAGATTGCCCCCGAGAGAAAATATATGGAAGAACAAATGATAAACTCGTCGATATACTATGCCCCTGCCAAGAAGAAATGACCCCGCGACGACGTTCCGCAACCTTGACTGGGTGACGGTGACGATATACCTTATCATGGTCTTTGCCGGCATGGTCAGCATCTATGCCGCCAGCTATGACTTCGACAATGCGTCGATGTTTGCAGTCACCGAGTTCTCGGGCAAGCAGCTGAGATGGATCGGACTGTCGGCAATGCTCGGTCTGGTGCTGCTGCTGATTGACGCCCGCATGTACGAGACTTATGCCTATCCGATATACATCGCCGTTGTCATACTGCTGTTTATCACGCCCTTTGTGGCGCACGACATCAAGGGTTCGCGCTCGTGGATATCCTTCGGCTCGATGAGTCTGCAGCCGGCGGAGTTCGCCAAGTTTGCCACGGCGCTTGCCCTGGCCAAGCTCTTCAGCAGCTACCACTTCGTGCTTAACGCCAAGGCCATGAACTATGTCAAGGCCATAGCCATCATCGTCGTGCCGATAGTGCTTATCCTGCTGCAGAACGAGACCGGGTCGGCGCTGACCTTCATGGCGCTGTTCTTCGTGCTCTACCGCGAGGGCATGAGCGGTCTTGTGCTCTTCGCCGCCTTCTTTGCCGTGGTGATATTCGTGGTCGCCATCAAGTATACCGAGACCGCCGTGATAGGCATCCCGACGGGCGAGTTTGCCGTCATGGTGATGATTATGATAGTGATGGTTGCTATGGGCGTCATCTATTCGCGGCGCCTCGAGCTGGGCCGCAACCTTATCTTCTGGTTTGCCGGAACGGGTCTTGTCGAGTACGGCCTCACGCTTGCCGGCATAGGGTTCCCCGCGCTCCCTGTGACGCTTGCCGTCATCGGCGTGGCCTGCATCTACGTCATCGTCGAGGCCATCAAGTATCATAAGCCGGGGCTGTACCTGACCGTTACGACGGCAGTTCTCGCCGTGGTGTTCCTCTTCTCGGTCAATATGGCCTTCGACAAGCTCCAGCCCCACCAGAAGCTGCGTATCCAGGTCGCCCTGGGCATCGTCGAGGACCTCCGCAACGCCGGATACAACGTCAACCAGTCCAAGATTGCCATAGGCTCGGGCGGCTTCTTCGGCAAGGGATTCCTCAACGGCACGCAGACCAAGCTCAAGTATGTGCCCGAGCAGCACACCGACTTCATCTTCTGCACCATAGGCGAGGAGGAGGGCTTTGTGGGCGCCATGATTGTCACCCTGCTTTTCCTCGGGCTTATACTGAGGGTGCTGTCGATAGGTGAGCGTCAGCCGACAACTTTCGGGCGTGTATACGCCTATTGTGTGGCGTCATACTTCATGTTCCACTTCTGCATCAATATCGGCATGGTCATAGGCTTGTGCCCCGTTATCGGCATCCCGCTGCCCTTCTTCAGCTACGGCGGCTCGTCGCTGTGGGGCTTCACGATTCTGCTGTTCATACTGCTGAAAATCGACGCCGCCCGCAAGAACGTGCTGTCGTACTGATCAGCCGTGCGAGGCGCGCATGTAGAGCGCCACTGCGATAATCGAATAAATGAAATTGGGTATCCACATCGCCACAAACGGTGATGTGAGACCTGTTATGGCGAATGTCTGAGTGATGGTCATGAAGAGGATGTAGCTGAAACTCAGCACCAGACCGATGCCGATGTTCAGTCCCATGCCGCCCTTCTGCTTCTTGACCGACAGTGTCATGCCTATGATGGTGAGGATGAACGCCGCCGCCGTCATGGCATACCTGCGCTCGTTCTCGACCTCGAACGACTGTATGTTGCCGACGCCTCGCATCTTCTGCCGGCTGATATACTCTCTGAGCTCGGGCGAAGTCATCTTCTCGTGGTCGACTTCGGAGATAAGGAAGTCGCGAGGCTCGAAGGCTATGCTTGTGTCGCGCGAGCGTCCTTTGATGATGTGCTCGCGGTCGTCGCGGAAGTCACGCTGCACATAGTCGAATATCTTCCACTGGTAGAGCGTGTCCCACTTGATGGTCTGTGCCGTCAGTCGCGACGTGAGCCTCTTGTTCTCGTCGAACGACTCGAGCGAGAAGCGGTGTCCGGTCTTGGTGATGTTGTCGTAGCGGCTCATGTATGCTATCTGCCCCGGTGCCACCATAAGCATGATGTTTGAGCCGTAGTCGATGCGTTTGTTCTTGACGTAGGTGTTGGTGTAGTTGATGCGCTTGACGTTGGCCGGGGGTATGATATATGCGCTGAGCACGAATGTTGCCGCAGCTATTATTGCGGCGGCGAACATGTAGGGGCGCAAGAGCCTCCTGAAGCTCATGCCTGTCGAGAGCATGGCTATTATCTCGCTGTTGCCCGCCAATTTCGACGTGAAGAAGATGACGGCGATGAAGGTGAACAGCGGCGAGAACTGGTTGGCGAAGTAGGGCAGGAAGTTGACGAAGTAGTCGAATATCGTAGCCTTCAGGGGCGCCTTGATGAACGAGTCGAGTTTCTCGTTGATGTCGAACATGACCACAATCGCCAGCAGCAGTATGATGGCGAAGATGTAAGTGCCGAGGAACTTGCGGATTATGTAGCGGTCAAGTATCTTGAACATGTCGCCTCTCCCCCTTTAGAGCCTACGGCCGAGTTTCTGCACCATTTCGGTCTTCCAGTCGTGGAAGTCTCCGGCGAAGATGTGTTTGCGTGCCTCGCCCACGAGCCACAGATAGAAGGCAAGGTTGTGTATCGATGCTATCTGCATAGCCAGCAGCTCGTTGGCAATGAACAGATGGCGGACGTATGCCTTGGTGTACACGCGGTCGACTTCGGCGGGGCTGTCGGCCCACAGCGGAGAGAAGTCGTTGGCCCATTTGAGGTTGCGCATGTTCATGGTGCCTTCGGGGGTGAAGAGCATGCCGTTGCGGCCGTTGCGGGTGGGCATCACGCAGTCCATCATGTCGACGCCGCGGTCGATGGCCTCGAGGATGTTTATCGGGGTGCCGACGCCCATCAGGTAGCGGGGGCGGTCGGTGGGCAGCACATCGTTGACCACTTCGATCATGTCATACATCACTTCGGCAGGCTCGCCCACGGCGAGTCCTCCGATGGCGTAGCCGTCAGCACCGAGCGACTTTACATGCTCGGCGGCCTCGCGGCGCAGGTCGGGGTATGTGCAGCCCTGCACGATGGGGAAGTATGACTGATAGTGGCCGTACTTGGGTTGGGTTGCCTTGTAGTGTGCCCAGCCGCGCTCGAGCCAGCGCTTGGTGAGGTCGAGGCTGCGCCGGGTGTATGTCCTGTCAGACGTGCCGGGAGGGCACTCGTCGAGCGCCATCATTATGTCGGAGCCTATGGTGCGCTGTATGTCGACGACGTTCTCGGGCGTGAAGAGGTGCTTCGAGCCGTCGATGTGGCTGCGGAAGTGTGCGCCTTCTTCGGTGAGCTTGCGGTTGGAGCTGAGAGAGAACACCTGGAAGCCGCCGCTGTCGGTCAGGATAGGACGGTCCCAGCCGTTGAACTTGTGGAGGCCTCCGGCCTGCTCGATGACGTCCATGCCGGGGCGGAGATAGAGGTGGTATGTGTTGCCGAGGATAATCTGAGCCTTTACCTGCTCGCGCAGTTCTGCCGTGTGCACGCCTTTGACGGTGCCGACAGTGCCCACGGGCATGAATATCGGGGTCTCGATGGTGCCGTGGTCAGTCTCGATGAGTCCTGCGCGGGCGGCGCAGTCGGCGCATGTATGCTGGAGTGTGAATTTCATTGTCTTGCTTGTATAGTCTGCAAAGTTACTCATTTTGGATGATACGGCAAAATGGCCTCAATGCAAGCCTGTGCGTGGCCACGCTTCTGCGTCGGGCTGCCGCCTCGATGTCGGCGCAGCGGCTGTCGTCGATGTCGGCGCCTATTATCACACATGCCGCGCGGGTTGAGTCGAGCAGTACGTCAGTGTCGCCCCTGAACCGCCCCGTCACCACGACGATGTCGGCATGGCCCTCGGGCATGGCTTTGCCTGCGAAGGCTATGCTGCCCGCAGGCGAGTCGACGCGCCCCGGCCGAGGGTGTCTCGCCGGAGTGCTGCCGTATAGGGCGAAGAAAGGAGAGAAGTCAGTGACGGCACGGCCCGATGCAGCGCCGATATACGAGACCGCCTCCGTGTGGCTGACGATGTGGATGTCGGTGCCACGGCTGTCGCCGTCGATGATGACGGCTTCGCCCCGTTGCTGCGGCTCGCAGCCAGTGGCGAGCAGGCAGACTGCCGCCGCTCCGGCCGAGTATAAGCGTAGCCTATTGTTCGCGGCCTTGGCCACTATGCCGAGTGCGGCTATGGCGGCGGTGAGGCACAGCAGCGACAGCGTGCCGGGCGTGGATACCAGTGCCGGGCTTGCCTCTGCCGCGGTGTCGAGGGCTGCCGAGGCGTAGGAGTGGAAGATATTGACGGCATCGGCAAACAGACTGTTGCCCGTGATGACAGCGCCGAGCCCCGCGCACATGAACACGGGGAAGAGCATGACGGCGACGGCGTTGACGGGCACGGAGCTGAGGCTGACGGTATGGAACCATGCGAGCATAACCGGGAGCGTGCCCGTGAAAGCGGCGGCAGGCACGGCAAAGGGCAGGAGCAGGCGGCGTGCCATGCGGTGCCCGGCGGTCATCCGCCCGACGGCGCCTGCGAAGACGAGTATGCCCGCCACGGCGCCGAACGACAGCTGGAATCCGGCCGAGAATAGTTTGTAGGGGTCGATGGCGAGCACGACGAAGAAGGCGAAGAACAGCGCTCCTGCCGGGCTGTAGCCGCGGTTGCTCATCTTGGATACAAGGAAGACGGTGACCATGACGGAGGCGCGGATGACCGACGGCGTCAGGCCGGTGACGAAGGCGTATGCCCACACCGCCGCTATCGTCAGCGCGAAGCGTGTGCGCCGCATGCCTGCCACCGACAGCGGCCACAGCAAGACGCCGATGACGGCCGCTATGACGCCGACGTGGAAGCCGCTCACGCACAGCAGGTGCGACAGACCGGTGGCGCGGAAGGCCTCGCGGGTGTCGGGCGGGGTGTCGCCCGTGCCGAGAGCCGATGCCACAAGCAGGGCGGAGGCGCCCGGCGACAGCTGCGAGGCGTAGACGGCGTCGGCTATCGCAGAGCGTAAGCGGCCGGGCACGAAGCGTATGTCGTCGCTTTTGCCGCATACCGTCACACCGTCACGGTGCACTACGGCCGATGCCGATATGCGCTGCGACCGCTCTGTCATCGCGGCCATGCGCATGCCGGGGATGTCCGACAGGTGGCCTGCGGGGCGCAGCCGGCTCTTGAAAGCGATGATGTCGCCGGGTGCGAGAGTCGGCACGATGTCGGTCACGACGAGGGATACGCGCAGTGGCGCCCCGCCGTCCTGCGGCACTGTCACTATTGCCCGGGTGCCGCATGTGCCTGTGCGTGCCTCCTCGACCACTGCCGTGCGTGTGCGTGTCGATGTGTCGTCCGCGGGCGGCGGGGCGAGATGCCACGCCCATATGCCGACAAATATGTAGGCGGCGACGAAGGCTATGGCCGAACTGATGCTGCCGCGGCACAGAACGAGCGATATGGCAAGCGCCGCACCACCGATGCAGATGCCTGTCACTGATGACGAGGCTACGGTGAGTGCGGCGCACAGTGCCGCCAGGGCGAGGAGAAGCGACGGCGGCACGCGGTTCATGACGGGTCTGTTACTCGAGGGTGTTCATCACAACGGCAAGCGACGAGATGCTGATGACAACCCAGAGTGCGACAGCCTGCAGCAGCGGGCGGACGCCGACCTGCTTTATGGAGTTGATCGACAGTGATGCGCCGATGAGGAAGAGCGTGACGACCATGCCTCGCTTGGCGATCCACACCATAGTGCTCACAAACCACTCGGGGAGAGCTACGTAGGTGTTGACAATCATAGCCAGCACGAAGATGAAGATAAACCAGGGGATGGATATCTTGGCGGACTTGTCGCGGAAGATGAACATGGTGACGAAGGCCAGCGGTATAATCCAGAGGGCGCGGGTCAGCTTGACGAGTGTGGCAATCTGAAGCGCTTCCTCGCCGTATATTTCGCCTGCGCCTACCACCGACGAGGTGTCGTGGATGGCAATGGCGGCCCATGTGCCGAACTGGTGCTGTGTCATCTCAAGGGCATGACCCAGAGGCGGGAAGATGAAGAGCGCGATAGAGTTGAGGATGAAGATGACGCCGAGCGAAACGGCCATTTCGTTCTCGTCGGCCTTTACGACAGGACCCACGGCGGCAATGGCGCTGCCTCCGCAGATTGCTGTGCCCGACGATATGAGATAAGCGGTCTTGCGGTTGATGTGCAGCCAGTAGCCGAGCAGCACGCCGAGGCACATCACACCCACGACGGATACTATCGAGAAGAGCATGCCCTCGGAGCCTGACTTGAGCGACTCCTGGAGGTTCATGTTGAAGCCGAGGCAGACAACAGCCACCTGAAGCAGATACTTCGATGTCTTCTTGTTGAATTTGGGGCAGGGGTTGGGGAAGATTAACGCGAAGATAAGGCCGCACAGCAGTGCCAGAGGTGCGGAAATCTGCGGGAGGCCGAACTGCGCGAAAGGAAAGAGTATCAGCGCTATAACCGCAATGTAAATGGTTTTTGAAAGTGCTTTCATAGTTTTACTTTGTTTTCCATATGTTAAGCGATGCCATCGCCTGACGGTGCAACATCTCGAGGCCGTTCTTGACTTTGGCTCCGCGCTCGGCGGAGCGTCGCATAAACTCGGTTGTCGCCGGATTGTAGACAAGGTCGTGGCAGAAGCACGAGCTGTCGATAAGACCGTAGGGCAGAGGAGGACACGATTCGGCATCGGGGTATGTACCGAGTGGCGTGGCGTTGATTATAAGAGGATTGGCGGCTATGACATCGGCTGTGATGTCGTCGTAGCCTATGGTGTCGGAGGCGGATGTGCTCCTTGAGACGAAGGTATGTCTTATGCCGAGCTTGCCGAGGGCTGTGGCTACTGCTTTGGCAGCTCCGCCGGTGCCGAGAATCAGTGCTCCCGAGCCTTCGGGCATTTCTTCGGTCATGGGCAGCACGCTTTGTCGGAAGCCCTCGACGTCGGTGTTGTAGCCCTCCAGAGCAGTGACGCGGCCGCCGCTGTCGCGGACGATGCGCACGGTGTTGACGGCTCCCGCTTCGGCGGCTTCGGGCGATATGCGGTCAAGGTACTGCATAATCTCCACCTTGTAGGGCGCCGTCACGTTGAAGCCTTTCAGCTGCGGGTTGAGGAGCACCAGCGAGTACAGCGCCTCGGGAGTGAGCGCGGGCAGCTCGAAGTTGTCGTAGCTCTCCTTGCTGCCCTGAGCAGCGAAGTAGGCGGTAAAGAATTCCTTGGATTTGGAGTGTCCCAGGGGTCTGCCTATAAGGCCGTAGTCGGTGTCTGACAGTTGTTTCAGCATTGTTTCTGAGTGTTGTAGCGGCGCCATTTCTCAATCAGAGCCGTCATGTCGGCCGGGACGTCGGCCGTGAAGAACATCTCTTCGCCGGTCTCGGGGTGGACGAAGCCGAGCGTGCGGGCATGCAGTGCCTGGCGCGGGCACAGCTCGAAGCAGTTGTTGATAAATGCCTGGTATGCCGACGACTGTACGCCGCGCAGTATCTTGTCGCCGCCGTATCTGGCGTCGTTGAAAAGCGGATGTCCGAGCGAGCGCATGTGCACTCTGATCTGGTGTGTGCGTCCTGTCTCGAGCACGCACTTCACCACCGACAGGTGTCCGAGCTGCTCGATGGTCTCATAGTGGGTGACAGCCCGCTTGCCCTCTTCGCCGTCGAGGGGGAAGACGGTCATCTGCAGGCGGTCCTTGGGGTTGCGCCCGATGTTCGTCGCCACTGTTCCGGCCGGGGGCTCGGGGCGTCCCCATACTACTGCGACATACTCGCGCTTGGTGGTCTTGTTGAAGAACTGGCGCCCGAGGTTTGTCTTGGCGTCAGGTGTCTTGGCCACGACAAGCAGTCCCGACGTATCCTTGTCGATGCGGTGGACGAGGCCGAGCCTCGGGTCGTTGACGTCGTAGTCGGGGGTGTCGCGGAAGTGCCATGCGAGCGCGTTGACGAGGGTGCCGTCGTAGTTGCCGTGCCCGGGGTGCACTACCAGCCCGGCCGGCTTGTTCACGACAAGCACATACCGGTCTTCGTATACGATGTCGAGCGGAATGTCCTGAGCCACAATCTCGAACTCGTAGCGGGGGCGGTCCATCACCACCTGCACCACATCGAGTGGCTTGACGCGGTAGTTGCTCTTGACGGCTTTGCCGTTGACGAGTATGCAGCCCGCTTCGGCAGCCTGCTGGATGCGGTTGCGCGAGGATTTCTGTAGCCTCAGGACAAGGAACTTGTCGACGCGCAGCAGTTCCTGGCCTTTGTCGGCCACGAATCGGAAATGCTCGTAGTATTCCGTGCCGTCAATCTCGATGACGGTGCTCTCGTCGTCGGACAGCTCTTTGTCGTTGTCTATGTTGAAGTCTTCGGCCATTACGCTGTGAGTGCTTATTCAGTGAATGCGGCCTCGACGTCATCGCTTATGCTGTCGTCCTCCTCTCCGGCCGAGGGGCCTGTGCCGACCTTGAGTGTGACGGTCGAGGTGATGGGTATGACCGAGCCTACGGCCAGCTGAGTGTCGCCGTAGCGTGCCGACATCACCAGGTCGGGGTAGAGCGAGGGCACATACTCGAGCCTGATGTCGGTTATGCCTATGCCGCGCAGATACGACATGGCCTGGCGCGACGATACGTTGCCGGTAAGCGGCATGGAGATTGTCACCTGCTTGGGCGAGAATGCCGTGACGGTGACGTATACCTGACGGCCTTCCTTGACGACGGCTCCGGCTTTGGGCCATGATTCGATGATGGTGCCGGGGGCGCTGTTGCGGTCGTAGATCGAGTCTGATATTTCTATCGAGAGGCCGTTGACGGCGAGGGTCGACTTGGCCTCGGCATAACTGCGGTGCTTGATGTCGGGCACGATGGCTGTCGAGCCGTGCATGGTCCAGTGGTCGAGGAAAATCAGTACGGCCCACAGCAGTATGAGGCCTGTAAGTATAATGAGTATGATATGACTGAGCAGAGGGTGCTTGCTGTAGAATTCTTTAATTTTCGACATGGCATCAATGGTCTATAATCATGCAAAATTAGGAAAATAATATTACGTGGCAAAACAGAGCGTCATAAAGTTGGCTTCGCCACATAAATGCCATCGGCGCGGAGGCGTCCTTCGGCGACCATCAGGCGCAGATGAGAGGCCACTTCGTCGAAGTGCCGCGGGTAGTGAGGCCGCAGCGACTGTGTGTCGAGCCACTCGCAGGGCGCTATCATGCTGAAAAAGGTGTCGAGGCGCCGCTCGAAGTCCGCCGGGTCGAAGGGTGTGCGTGCCGCCGGGCGCCTGCTGCGGCATATGTCGCACTTGCCGCAGTCGCCCGCTCCTTCCTCGCCGAAGTAGCGGAGCATGTGCGCGACGCGGCATGAGCTGTCGTCGAAAGCGAAGCGCTCCATAGCCTTGAGCTGCCTCTCCATGGCAGTCCGCCGGTCTTCGTATACTTCCTTCGGGAAGGTCAGAGAGGCGGAGGGCACGCGGTTGGCCGTGAAGCAGATGTAGGGCGTGCGGCGCCGGGGGATGAAGGCGATGATGTGCTCGCGGCGCCATCGGCAGAGGATGTCGTAGACCGTCTGCGGGGTGATGCCGCATGCGGCCGCGATGAGCGACTCGTTGATCTGCACAAGGTCGGTGAAGATGCCGCCGTAGGTGCGCAGTATGTGGTTCATGACATCCTCCTCGAGCTGAGGCAGGTCGATGCCGTAGAGCTGCTCGCGCTTGAGGTTGATCATCATCTGTGCCTCGATGTCCATCTCCTCGACAAACTCGAAGTATCCCGAGCGCGCCAGTATGCCTATGGCCGACATTGTCTCTCGCTCGGGGAGACGGTACTTGACGCACATTATCTCGGGCTTGAAGTCGAAGACGGCGCCGAAGCCCTCGCCCATAGGCAGGACGAGGAAGCGGCATATCTCGTCGTATACCTTGCGGATGAAGTCTTTGTCGGGGAAGGCTTTTGTCAGGCGGCGCGACAGTGTCGCCTTGTCGCGATTCGAGACCAGCAGTACGGCTACCGACGGCTGTCCGTCGCGCCCTGCGCGCCCTGCCTCCTGGTAGTATTCCTCGAGGGTTGACGGTATGTCGTAGTGCACCACCAGGCGTACGTCGGGCTTGTCGATGCCCATGCCGAATGCCGTCGTGGCTGCCATGACCCGTGTCTGCCCCGACTGCCAGTCGTCCTGCCGGGCCGCTTTGTCGTGCGACTCGAGCCCGGCGTGGTAGAAGAGCGCCTGCACGCCGTTGGCGGCGAGCTGCGATGCCAGTTCGGCCGTGCGTCGCCGCGAGCGTGTGTAGACTATGGCGGAGCCGGAGGTAGCCTTGAGTATGTCGATGAGTTTGCCGAACTTGTCCTCGGTGTGGCGGACAAGGAAGGATATGTTGTCGCGGGAGAAGGTGAGCGAGAAGCGGTTCTCGTTGCGCATGCCGAGGCGCAGCGCTATGTCGTCGACGACGGCCGGGGTGGCCGAGGCCGTAAGAGCGAGCACGGGTACGCCGGGGAGCATGTCGCGGAGTGTGGCGATGGTGAGGTACGACGGTCGGAAGTCATAGCCCCACTGCGAGATGCAGTGTGCCTCGTCGACAACGATGAGGCTTGTCTCGATGGTACGCAGCATCGCGGTGAACCGCTCCGAGGAGAGGCGCTCGGGGGCGACATAGAGCAGCTTGACGCGCTTCTGCCGGCAGCGCTCGAAGGCATAGTCCGACTCGGCGCGTGTCATGCCCGCGTGCAGATAGGCGGCGCGTATGTTGCGTGCGGCGAGGTTGTCGACCTGGTCCTTCATCAGCGAGATGAGCGGCGTGACCACAATCGTCAGGCCGGGGAGCATCAGCGCCGGCACCTGGAATGTTATGGACTTGCCTCCGCCTGTGGGGAGCAGACCTATGGTGTCGCGACCGTCGAGCACCGAATGCACTATCTCGGCCTGCATCGGCCGGAAGCTGTCGTAGCCCCAGTGTCGGCGCAGCACTTCCTGCGGGCTCAGGGTGCCGCAGCAGTCGTCGCCGCCGTCACCGCCGTCGTTGCGGTAGTCGTCGCTGAAGTCGTAGTATCCGTAGGGATCGGTCATGTGTCAAAGCTCGTCGCCGACGCGTATCTGCTTAACCATCAGCTGCACGGTGGAGCCTGCGTTCTGGTGCTTGTTCTCTTCGATTGTGTAGCAGATATTGAACGGTCTGCCCGAGTGTATGTGCTCGAAGTAGGACGCCATGTTGAAGGCGATGCCGTTGATGACCCTGCCTGAAGTGTCGTCGACCAGCTCGAGCTTGATGTGCTCGAGGTTGCGGCCTACAAGGCGGCTTGTGCCGAAGTCCTTGACGCGTCGGGTGCAGAAGGTCGGCATGCGGTTGCCGGGGCCGAAGGGGGTGAACAGTCTCAGGGTCGAGACGAACTCCGATGTTATCTCGGAGAACGAGAGGAAGGCGTCGATGTCGATCTGCGGCGTGAGCTGCTCGGGCAGTATGTTCGAGGCGACAAACTCCTCGAAGCGCCGCGTGAACTCGGGGATGTTCTCCTCGAGCAGCGACAGACCGACGGCGTAGGTGTGGCCTCCGAAGTTCTCGAGCAGGTCGCGGGTGGACTCTACCGCGCGGTAGATGTCGAAGCCCTGCACCGAGCGCGACGAGCCTGTGGCAAGGCCGTTGGAGAGGGTGAGCACCACCGACGGCTTGTAGTAAAGCTCGGTGAGACGCGATGCCACGATGCCGATGATGCCTTTGTGCCAGTCTTTGTTGTAGATGACGATTGATTTCTTGGGCGAGTGCATCTCGCCGCGAGCCTCGAGGATGGCGTTGGCCTCCTCGGTGATGCGTTTGTCAAGCTCCTTGCGGTCCTTGTTGTACTGGTCGATTTCGAGCGAGCGCCTGTTGGCTTCCTTGGCGTCGCGAGCGACAAGCAGCTCTACGGCCTCGCTGCCGCTCTGCATGCGGCCGGAGGCGTTGATGCGGGGGCCTATCTTGAAGACGACGTCGTTGATGGTTATCTCCTTGCCGCCAAGCCCGCATGTGCGGATTATCGCCCTCAGACCCATGTTGGGGTTGGTGTTCAGTCGCTTCAGACCCATGTATGCGAGCACGCGGTTCTCGTCGATCATCGGCACGATGTCGGCGGCGATGCTTACTGCCACAAGGTCGAGCATGCTCTCCAGCTCGGCGGTGGCTATGCCGTTGCTGATAGAGAAGGCCTGCATGAATTTGTATCCCACGCCGCAGCCCGACAGGTGAGGGCAGGGGTAGGTCGAGCCGGGGAGCTTGGGGTTGAGAATAGCCACAGCTTCCGGCAGCTCTTTGTCGGGCATGTGGTGGTCGCAGATGATGAAGTCGATGCCACGCTCGGCGGCGTAGCGTATCTCCTCGTTGGCCTTGATGCCGCAGTCGAGTATGATGACGAGCTTGACGCCCTGGTCGGCGATGTCGTCGATGATTTTGCGCGAAATGCCGTAGCCTTCTTCGTAGCGCGTGGGGATGTAGAAGTCGAGCTCGGAGTAGAAGTTCTGCAGGTATCGGTAGACGAGAGCCACCGCAGTGGTGCCGTCGACGTCGTAGTCGCCGTATACGAGAATCTTCTCTTTCGAGCCCATGGCGCGGTTGAGCCTCTCGACAGCTTTCTCCATGTCGGGCATGAGGAAGGGGTCGTGGAGGTCGCGCAGCGAGGGGTGGAAGAACTTCTCGGCGGCGTCAATCGTTGTTATGCCGCGCTGCACCAGCAGGTCGCTTACCGGTGGGCAGTTGGCAAATCTGCGTGCCAGCTCTGCGCCGAGCTTCTGCTCTTCGCTTGATAGAGTGGGAAAGTTCCATTTGCGTGTCATTGTGTCCTCCGGTTTTGTGTTGTGCAAAGTTAGCACTTTTTTTAATAATATTCAGCCCCTCCCGGCGCGGCTGTGCGTTAAAGAATAAAAAAGCTTTCGGGGGCTAAACTTTTTTTCACAATAATTGTCATATTTAAAGATACTGTGAGATTTTTTGCATATCTTTGTGCAGGTTTTCGATACTCCCGATACATATCCCGATATGAATAACGATAAGGAAAAAAATATAAGTTCTGCCACCGAGGCTCCCGAGAGTGCGGCGGTCAGCGCGGCACACCGCAGCCCCGTGTGGGTGTGGGTCGCTGTCGTGCTTGCGCTCGCGGCGTGGGTCACCCTGATGTGGGTCGACGGCTATGTCGCTCTTGGTCTGGGTGTTGCAGGCATTGTTTCAGGTTTCGTTGCTGCCCGTCGCAATGAGTTTGCGCTGCGCCGTCTTGCCATAGCTGCCATCATAGCCTCGATGGTGCTTGTCGTGGTTCTGGCAGCATTTCTGATAGTAATAAAAATAGGACTTTCGCAGTAGCTATGGGTATCGTAACAGAAGGTCTCAGGCCTCTCTTCGACGACCTTAAGCAGTCGCCCGTCATCATAGCGGGCCCGTGCAGCGCCGAGAGCGAGAAGCAAGTGCTCGAGGCAGCCGCCGCTATTGCCGGCTGCGGTGTCGCCATCTTCCGTGCCGGGGTGTGGAAGCCCCGCACCAAGCCCGGCGGTTTCGAGGGCATAGGCTCCACAGCTCTGCGCTGGCTCGCAAAAGTCAAAACCGAGACGGGCATGCGAGTGGCCACCGAGGTTGCCACGCCGTCGCATCTTGCCGAGGCGGTAGCTGCCGGGGTCGACCTTGTGTGGGTCGGTGCCCGCACGTCGGCGAATCCCTTTGCCGTCCAGCAGCTTGCCGACGCTTTCGCTGCCTTGCCGACCGAAGTCCTCGACCGCATCGCCGTTCTTGTCAAGAACCCAGTCAACCCCGACCTCGAGCTGTGGATAGGCGCTCTCGAGCGCATCCGTCGTGCCGGAGTGACGCGTCTGGGCGCCATCCACCGCGGCTTCAGCAGCTATGGCTCCAACCTCTACCGCAATCCGCCCAAGTGGGCCATCCCTATCGAGCTGCGCCGCCGCCTGCCCGGCCTGCCGGTACTGTGCGACCCGAGTCATATCGGCGGCCGCCGCGATCTCGTGCCGTCGCTGTCGCAGCAGGCTATGGACATGGACTTCGACGGGCTTATCATCGAGTCGCACTGTCACCCCGACGAGGCTCTCAGCGATGCCGCCCAGCAGCTCACTCCCCCCGCCCTGGGCGAGCTGCTGTCGTCGCTTGTCAAGCCCGCTTCGGCCGATGTGTCGGAGGAGCTGTGCTCGCTGCGACGCCAGATCGACAGTCTTGACGACGAGCTGCTCGAGCTGCTCGCACGGCGCATGCAGGTGGCTCGCGAGATAGGCCGGTTCAAGCGCGCGGCAAATATGCCGGTGGTGCAGCCCGAGCGCTATAACGACCTGATGCACCGTCGTGTCGAGAGCGGAGTGGGGCTTGGCATGTCCTACGATTTTGTCAGCTCGGTGCTGTCGGCTATCCACGAGGAGTCGGTGCGCCAGCAGGTAGAGCTCTCCGCGCCTGACAAGGCATAGCACATCTTTTAAAACAATTTGCCCGAACGGCAAAAAATTCTTATCTTTGCACTATCATGGCGGCAGAGAAGCCGCCCTATGCCGGGAATGTACTGACGCTCCCGGCTCAAACCGTTGTAAATAACAGATATAGACAGAATATGAATCCACTCGAACTGAGCGAACAGGAAGTAATACGCCGCGGCAG
>JAICZO010000338.1 GCA_029057255.1 Muribaculaceae bacterium
CAAGCGAGCGCACCGAAGTGCTCAGCTCCAACGCACAGTGGTTCGAGGACAACTCGCCCGTCGACAGCATATTCAAGAAAGATGAAGTCAAGGGCGTGTCGGCAAAGGTCATCACCGCCGCCATACTCGCCGGTGACGCTTATCCCGCCACACCTATCGGCATCAACCTGCCCAATGCCAACTGGATCCGCGCAGCACACGGCTCCAAGAGCGTGACACTCGAGAACATCACACAGGCCTATGACGCCGCTTCGCACGGCGACGGCTTCAACGAAGAGTTTGTCATCGACGAGCCTACAGGCAAGCTCCTCAACGACTATCTCTTCATCACCGACAACCTGCACACCGACCTCCACGAGTGCCTCGGCCACGGTTCGGGCCGTCTGCTGCCCGGTGTCGACCCCGATGCCCTCAAGGCTCACGGCTCGACAATCGAGGAAGCTCGCGCCGACCTCTTCGCCCTCTACTATCTCGCCGACCCCAAGCTGCTCGAAATCGGTCTGCTCGACAACCCCGACGCCTATAAGGCAGAGTACTACAAGTATATCCTCAACGGCATGATGACACAGCTCATGCGCATCGAGCCCGGCAAGGATGTCGAGGAAGCGCACATGCGCAACCGCAAGCTCATCGCCGAGTGGGCATACGAGCACGGCAAGGATGCCAACGTCATCGAAATCGTCAAGCGCGACGGCAAGACATTCATCCAGATCAACGACTACGAAGCACTCCGCGGCCTCTTCGGCCAGCTCCTTGCCGAGATACAGCGCATCCGCTCGACCGGCGACTACGCAGCAGCTCAGAAGCTCGTCGAGACATACGCCGTCACGGTTGACCCCGAGCTCCACCGCGAAGTCCTCGACCGCTATGCCAAGCTCAACATCGCTCCCTACAAGGGCTTTGTCAATCCCGTTTACACCGCTGTGCGCGACGCAGAGGGCAATATCACCGACATCAAGGTGGCCTACGACGAGAACTACGTCGACCAGATGCTCCGCTACGGCAAACAGTACAACGCTTTAAAACTTAAATAATGTTAAGACGCATTGCCGGATGCGTGAAAAATGCTAATTTTGCACCCGGTAATGCGCACAAGCATTGCTTTCAATATATTATTAACTACTAAAATTTCTGAGAATGCACTTAAATTCTGAAGAAAAAGTACAGATCTTCGAGAAGTACGGTAAGGGCAAGACTGACACTGGCTCACCTGAAGCACAGATTGCATTATTCTCGGTCCGTATCGCTCATTTGACTCAGCACCTGAAGTCAAATCACAAGGATCATACTACAGAGCGCGCTCTGAAAATGCTGGTAGGTAAGCGTCGTCGTCTTCTCGACTACCTGATGCGCAAAGACATCAACCGCTACCGTGCCATCATCGCACAGAAGGAACTCGGCATCCGCAAGTAATCGCGAAGCCGCTCCAACGCGCAAGCAAAACGCACATGAGACTGCCCGACACCTGATGCCGGGCAGTCTTTTTT
>JAICZO010000339.1 GCA_029057255.1 Muribaculaceae bacterium
TCGTGGTTCGACGTATCGGTAGCACACTACCTGTGCCAGCCCGAGCAGAAGCATGACCTGCCGACACTCGCCATGACATATCTCGGCTTCGAGACATCGGCCCGCGCCGGACAGGCCGCCGACCCCGTCGCCGCCACATGCGAGACAGCGGTCCTCGCCCTCCGTCTGCGCCCCCTGCTTGAAGTGGAGGCTGAGCAGAAAGGGCAGCTCGGGCTGCTCAATGAAGTAGAGTTCCCGCTCGTGGCCGTCCTTGCCTCGATGGAGTGGGAAGGCGCCCGCATCGACGTATCGGAGCTTAACGCCCTTGCCGGACAGCTCTCGGCTCGCCTTGCGGCTCTCGAGCAGGAGGCATACGCCATAGCAGGACGCCCCTTCAACGTCAGCTCGCCCGCACAGGTCGGACAGATTCTCTTCGACGAGCTGCAGATCGACCCCAAGGCCCGCAAGACCAAGGGCGGCGCATGGTCGACAGCCGAGGACGTGCTCGAAAAATACAGCAAGGATGTGCCCCTGGTGAGGCTGATACTCGACATCCGCGGGCTCAAGAAACTGCTCGCCACATATGTCGAGGCTCTGCCGAAGCTCATCAACCCGCGCACAGGCAAGCTGCACACGACATACAACCAGACCGTAACTGCCACAGGCCGCATATCATCGACCAACCCCAACCTGCAGAACATCCCCATCCGCACCGCCGACGGCCGCGACATACGCCGCGCCTTCGTCCCCGACCCCGGCTGCCTCATGCTGTCGGCCGACTACTCGCAGATAGAACTCAGGCTCATGGCCGACCTCAGCGGCGACCCCGGCATGATCGAGGCCTTCCTCTCCGGCGCCGACATCCACCGCGCCACGGCAGCCAAAATCTACCACGAGAAGCCCGAGGATGTCACCGACGACCAGAGGCGCAACGCCAAGACCGCCAACTTCGGCATCATATACGGCATATCGGCTTTCGGACTCTCGGAGCGCCTCGGCATACCGCGCGGCGAGGCCAAGGAGCTGATAGAGGGTTACCTCGCCACATACCCCGGAGTGGCTGCATACATGCAGAAGTCTATAGAGCAGGCACGCACCGACGGATACGTCGCCACAATAATGGGACGCCGCCGCTACCTGCCTGACATCAACTCGCGCAGCAACACCGTGCGCTCATATGCCGAGCGAAACGCCATCAACGCGCCCCTCCAGGGCAGTGCCGCCGACATAATAAAGGTGGCTATGGTATCGGTCGACGCCGACATACGCCGGCGCGGACTGCGCTCGCGCATGATAATGCAGGTGCACGACGAACTCGTCTTCAACGTCGTGCCCGAGGAGCTGGACGAGCTCAAGGAAATTGTAATCCGCGATATGGAAGCGGCATACCGCGGCCGCGTGCCTATGGAAGTCGCCGCAGGCGTGGGCGACAACTGGCTCGAGGCTCACTGACAACAACACAATATAAACGACTATATAAAAACGACACAGCCATGACTACAATTCCCGACTACAGAATAGGCAACGGCTTCGACGTGCACAAGCTCGTCGAAGGACGCCGCTGCATCATATGCGGCGTCGACATCCCGCACAGCACAGGACTGCTCGGACACAGCGACGCCGACGTGGCACTGCATGCCCTCGCCGACGCCCTCCTCGGCGCTGCGGCTCTCGGCGACATCGGCAAGCACTTCCCCGACACCGACGAGCGCTGGCGAGGCGCCGACTCGCGCATGCTGCTGCGGGCTGTCGTTGGCATACTTGCCGAAGAAGGTTTCGAGCCGGTCAACGTCGACATAACCATCATGGCGCAGGCGCCAAAGATGCTGCCCCACATACCGCAGATGCGTGCCAACGTGGCCGCCGACCTCGACATAAGCCTCGGCCGCGTCAGCGTAAAGGCCACCACGACCGAAGGGCTCGGCTTCACCGGCCGGAAGGAAGGCATAGCCGCCCTGGCAACGGCGATGATAGTCCGCAAGGGCGAATAAGGCTCTGACACATACCGAAAAAAAAGAATTCCCTGCCGGCGGTAGCGATACTCGCGGCAGGGAATTTCTCTGTATGTATGCCTATTCAGCGGCGGCGTCCCATAAGGTCGCGGAGGCCGTCCATGTCGAATGTCAGAGTGAAGCGGAGAGTCTGGTCAAGAGGCGATGTCTGTGCCGTAGCGAGCATATACGATGCGTCGAGGCGGACCACATTGAGCGAGAAGCCCGCGCCCATGCCGAAATACTGGCGGTTGCCCTTGTACTGGTTCTCGTAGTAGTATCCCGCGCGGAGGAAGAACTGCTGGTTGTAGGAGTACTCCGCACCGAACGACATGGTGACTTCGCGAAGCTCTTCCTTGGCACCGCCGGGCGCGTCGGTAAACGACTTGAAGATACCCGTGATGGGCGACATGTTCTTCCAGTCCTCGAGCTTGGTGATGTACTCCTCCTCGCCCTCGATGCCGTCGGGATAGTCGAGGCGGCGGGGCTTGGTGGGCACAAGCAGCTTGTTGAGGTCAAGGCTGAGCGCGAGGGTGTGGTAGTCGGCCAGCGGGAACATGAACGATGTGCCGAGCCTAAGGTTGGTGGGGAGGAAGGCGGGATTCTCACCGCCGTCGAACGACACCTTCGAGCCTATGTTCGATATATTCCAGCCCCACGACCACTGGCACTCGTTGCGCCCGATGATGGGATAAGTGGTATAGTAGCCCGAGATGTCGGCCGCAAAAGCCGACGCTCCCGTATTCTGGTTGCCCGCGTATGACTCCGAGAAGCCGAGCGCCGAGTAGATGTAGCGGAACACGACACCCATCGAGAACTTCTCCGACAGCTTGCGCGAGTAGCCGATGTCGAACGACATCTCATAGGGGTTGAGAGTCTGCCCCACGATGCCCTGCTCCTCGCTGGTGGTGACTTCGCCGAGCGAGAAATAGCGGAGCGAGGCGCTTATGGCCTGGTTGTCGTTGGAGCCAATCTTGTAGTAGCCCGAGAGGTCGGCAAGGAAGATGTCGTTGACGAGCTTGCGGAGCCACGGCGTATAGTTGAGCGACACGGCAGCCTGGCTGTAGGCGAAGGCATACTTCGACGGGTTCCAGAACTGCGAGTTGGCATCGGGGTCGGTGGCGGCGCCAAGGTCGCCCATCGACGCGCCGCGCGCGTCAGGCGCGATGCTCAGCGATGTCACGCCGGTCTCTACGGGGTTGAATTCGTTTTTGCCGTCGGCAAAGGCAGGCGCCGAAGCCGACAGTGCCAACAGAAGTATTGCTATGCGGTTGATCAGTTTCATGAGTACGTAGGGAGGTGGAAAACGGGCGCCGCTTAGTGACGGCGCCTAAACATATAACTGACTTCAAGCCGTTTTATTGTATTGCCGCCGGCTTAATGACGGAATCAAAAAAAATTAGTAATTTTGCATTTTGGTATACACCTTCGAGAAATGAGTGCTATCGACTATATAATATTCGCCATCATCCTGCTTGCCGGCGTCACCGGCGCCCTCAAGGGCTTCGTGCATCAGGTAGGCACAGTGGCCGGCATCATACTTGCAATATTGGTATGCCGCTTTTTCGGCGGCACCGTGGCCGACTATATCGTCAGCAGCGGCTCCGAGCATGCTACGGTCTACCGCGCTATCGTCTACGTGCTGGTCTTCGTCACGGTCTACCTTGTGGTCAGAGTCATCGCCTCGCTGTTCACCAAGGCGATGGGCGCGCTGCACATAAGGGCCGTCGACCGTGTGGCGGGCGCGCTCTTCCGCATGCTCGCATGGATGCTCTTCATGAGCGTGATGCTGAACGTATATCTCGCTCTCGTGCCGGTCGACCGCGCTAAATTCAACACCCCCGACCGTCCGTGGCGGCCGTTCATAGCCAGGCTCGCGCCAAAAGTCCTCGGGTTTATCACAACCTAATGCCGCGCCTGATTGTTAAGCCTTGGAACAAAAACTTATTATGAATAAGGACAACATAGACAATTACACACCCGACAGCGACGACACCCTGTCGAAAGCGACGTCGGGCGAATATAAATACGGGTTCAGCTCCGACATCGACACCGACATTATACCCGCCGGTCTGAACGAGGATGTCGTGAGGCTCATCTCGCAGAAGAAAGGCGAGCCCGAGTGGCTGCTCGACTTCAGACTGAAGGCCTTCCGCCACTGGCTGACGCTCGAGCCTCCGACATGGGCGCATCTCGACATACCCGAAATCGACTTCCAGGCAATAAGCTACTACGCGGCGCCACGCAAGAAAGAAGGCCCCAAGAGCCTCGACGAAGTCGACCCTGCGCTTATCGATACCTTCAACCGTCTCGGCATACCCATCGAGGAGCAGAAAGCGCTCTCGGGCATGGCCGTCGACGCCGTCATGGACTCCGTCTCGGTCAAAACCACACACCGCGAGCGCCTGGCTGAGATGGGCATCATCTTCTGCTCGTTCAGCGAGGCCGTCAAGGAGTACCCCGACCTTGTGCGCAAATACCTCGGCAAGGTCGTCAGCTACCGCGACAACTTCTATGCCGCGCTCAACTCGGCTGTCTTCTCCGACGGCTCCTTCGTCTACATCCCCAAGGGCGTGCGCTGCCCCATGGAGCTGTCGACATACTTCCGCATCAACGCGTCGGGCACAGGCCAGTTCGAGCGCACGCTCATCGTGGCCGACGACGAGAGCTATGTCAGCTATCTCGAAGGCTGCACCGCTCCTATGCGCGACGAGAACCAGCTCCACGCAGCCATCGTCGAGATTATCGTCGAAGAACGCGCCGAAGTCAAGTACTCTACCGTGCAGAACTGGTATGCCGGCGACGCCCAGGGCCGCGGCGGCGTATACAACTTCGTCACCAAGCGCGGACTGTGCCGCGGCGACTACTCCAAGCTGTCGTGGACTCAGGTAGAGACAGGCTCGGCCATCACATGGAAGTACCCCTCGTGCATCCTCGCCGGCGAAGGCTCGGTGGGAGAGTTCTACTCCGTGGCCGTCACAAACAACCGCCAGCAGGCCGACACCGGCACCAAGATGATACACACCGGCAGCAACACCCGCTCCACAATCGTGTCGAAAGGCATATCGGCCGGACACAGCGAGAACAGCTACCGAGGCCTGGTCAAAGTGGCGAAGAACGCCTCGGGCGTGCGCAACTACACCCAGTGCGACTCCCTGCTGCTGAGCGACACCTGCGGCGCACACACCTTCCCCGTCATCGACGTGGCCAACGCCTCGGCAGTGGTCGAGCATGAAGCCACCACATCGAAGATATCGGAGCAGCAGATATTCTACTGCAACCAGCGCGGCATCCCCACCGAGGAGGCCGTCGCACTTATCGTAAACGGATACGCCAAAGAGGTCATGAACAAGCTCCCGATGGAGTTTGCCGTCGAGGCGCAGAAGCTGCTCTCGATAACCCTCGAAGGATCCGTCGGTTAATCACATCCCGTTCCACCCCCTGTAACACATCTACCCCAACACGACAAAATGAGCCAGGAACTACTTAAAGTCACCGACCTGCGGGCCGGCATCGAAGGCAAAGAAATACTGCGCGGCATAAACCTGACAATACGTCCGGGCGAAGTGCACGCCATCATGGGTCCCAACGGATCGGGCAAGAGCACACTCTCGGGCGTGCTCGCCGGCGATCCCCGCTTCACCGTCACCGGCGGCTCGGCCACCTTCCACGGCGTCGACCTGCTGTCGCTGTCGCCCGAAGACCGCAGCCACGAGGGCCTCTTCCTGTCATTCCAGTACCCCGTGGAGATTCCCGGCGTGACGATGGTCAACTTCATGCGCGCCGCCATCAACGCCAAGCGCAAGTACTTCAACCAGGAGCCTCTCTCGGCCGGCGACTTCCTCAAGATGATGCGCCAGAAACGCGCCGTGGTCGAGCTTGACAACAAACTCGCATCGCGCTCGGTCAACGAAGGCTTCTCCGGCGGCGAGAAAAAGCGCAACGAGATATTCCAGATGGCTGTCCTCGAGCCTAAGCTCTCGATTCTCGACGAGACCGACTCGGGCCTCGACATCGACGCCCTCCGCATAGTAGCCGGCGGCGTCAACAAACTCAAGACCGAGAGCAACGCCACGATAGTCATAACACACTACCAGCGTCTGCTCGACTATATCAAGCCCGACTTCGTCCACATCCTCTACAAAGGCCGCATCGTTTACTCCGGCGGCCCCGAGCTTGCGCTCGAGCTTGAAGAGAAGGGCTACGACTGGATCAAACAACAAGTAGACAACCAATGATGACTCCTGCCAAAGCATTTGACCAGTATATCGACCTGTGCGGGCAGTTCGGCGCTCCCGGCGCATCGCCCCTGCTGCAGGAGATCAACGGCCTCGGCCGCAGCATGCTCGCGGAGGCGGCGAAGGCATACCGCCCCGACCCCGCCGAAATAGACACGCTGCGCCCCGACGCCATGTTCGCCACCGACTACGGCATCAATCTCATGCGCGTGGGCATGCCGGTCGACCCCGCCGCCACATTCCGCTGCGGAGTGCCCAATCTCGGCAGCCTCCTGGCGATAGTCGCCAACGACAGCTTCCACCCCACCGAGGCTCTGCTGCGCAACATGCCCGAGGGGCTCACCGTCTGCTCGCTCAACAAAGTGCCTGCCGGGCTTCAGCATGTGGCATCGCAGGTCATGCGTGAGACTCTCGAAGGCGGCGGCGTGGCCGAAGCCCTCAATGCGGCATTCCTTGCCGACGGCGTGTTTATCCACGCCGCAGCAGGCGTCAAGGTCGACAAAGTCATACAGATTGTCAACATATCGGCACCGACAGTGCCCATGCTCTCGCTCCGCCGCGTCGTCATCGTGGCCGAGGAGGGTGCGTCGCTGCGCGTGCTGCTGTGCGACCACTCCCAGACAGCCGCCACACCGCACCTCAACTCCCAGCTCGTCAGCGTACGCGTGGCCGAGAATGCCGCCGTCGAGCTTTACGACATCGAGGAAGACACCCCGGCCACAAACCGACACTGGACCCTCGACGCCCGCCAGCAGTCGCACTCGAGCCTGACTGTCAACAGCACCTGCCTCCACGGCGGTCTGTCGGCCAACCGCTACAACATCAATGTCGAGGGCGACTACGCCGAGACATCGCTCAGCGGCCTTGCCATATGCGGCGGCGAGCAGACAGCGGCCAACACCGTCACCCTGACACACTCAGGCAAGCACTGCACAAGCCGGCAGCTCTTCAAGAACGCCCTTTTCGACAACTCGAGAGGCGGCTTCGGAGGCAAAATCATCGTGCGCCCCGGCGCAATGTTCACCGACGCCGAGCAGACCAACCGCAACCTGCTGGCCGACGACAACGCCCGCATGACAGCCGCTCCCCAGCTCGAGATATACTGCGACGAAGTGAAGTGCAGCCACGGAGCGACGACAGGACAGCTCGACGAACGAGCGCTCTTCTACATGCAGACTCGCGGCATACCCGCCGCCGAGGCCCGCACCATGCTCACGCAGGCCTTCATGGTCGACGTCATCGACAACATTTCATTCGAAGTGCTCAGGCAGCGCATCCACGTCCTGGTGGAGAAACGCCTCACCGGAGCGGCCGCTTCGTGCGACACCTGCGCAACGGCCTGCCACACTTCCTGACAATACCCACAGCAAAATGCACCGCAACGATTTCCCCATACTCTCGCGCAAAGTCAACGGCAGGCCGCTGATATATCTCGACAATAGCGCCTCTACGCAGACACCCTCGGCCGTGGTCGAGGACATACGCCGCATATATTACACCGAGAAAGCAAACGTGCACCGCGGCGTGCACTGCCTGTCGCAGGAAGCTACCGCGGCAATGGAGAACTCCCGCGAGAGAGTGCGCCGCTTCATAGGCGCCGACTCGGTAGAAGAGATAATCTTCACACGCGGCACCACCGAGAGCATCAATCTCGTTGCGTCGTCCTACGGACAGCTGCTCGAAGCCGGCGACGAGGTCATCCTCACATGTATGGAGCACCACTCCAACATAGTGCCCTGGCAGATGCTCGCCGCCCGCAAGGGCATAGTCATCAAGGTAGTACCGGTCGACGACCGCGGATGCCTCGACATGGATGCCTACCGCAGCCTGTTCACGCCCCGCACACGCCTCGTGTCGGTGACACAGGTGTCGAACGTGCTCGGCACCATCAACCCCGTCGCCGAGATGGCAGCCATAGCACACAGCCACGGAGCGCTCATCTGCATCGACGGCGCGCAGGCCGTGGCTCATGCCAAAATCGACGTCAAGGCCATCGGCGCCGACTTCTATGCCTTCTCCTCGCACAAGATGTACGGACCCACAGGCATAGGCATACTCTACGGACGCCGCGAGCTGCTGTCGGCCATGCCCCCCTACCAGGGCGGCGGCGAGATGATAGGCCACGTAAGTTTCAGCGGCACGACATGGGCCGAGCTGCCTTTCAAATTCGAGGCAGGCACGCCCGACTACGTCGGGGCGGCGGCTCTCGCCCGCGCCATCGACTATATCGAGGGCATAGGCATCGAAGCCATAGCGGCGCACGAGCACGACCTTCTGACATATGCCACCGAGCAGATGCTCACCATACCCGGACTGCGCATCTACGGCACAGCACCCGACAAGAGCGCCGTCATCTCGTTCCTCATCGGCTCGGCACACCACTACGACACAGGCATACTCCTCGACCAGCTCGGCGTAGCCGTCCGCACGGGACACCACTGCGCACAGCCGCTGATGGAACGCTTCGGCATCGAAGGCACCGTCAGAGCTTCGTTCGCCCTCTACAACACCCGCGAGGAAGTCGACGCATTCATTGCGGCGCTGCGGCGAGTGGCATCAATGCTCTGACACATTCAACCACACCATACAGCAGGTGCCCCGCGCCTTCTAATAATCGGCGGCCTTCGGGCGCCTTTCCTGTTGGTAATGCGTAACCCCGGACACCTACGCTAAGCTTCGGTGACCGGGGCTACTAATAATCGACGTCCTCCGGACGTCCTTATGCGGGCGTAATATTCTATGTATTACGCATTTATTATATCAGAGTTTCATGAATGTGGTGAATGCGGCGACAGTCGCGCAGTGGTCGGCAGTCGAAGCAGTCTCATATGCCGAGTGCATGGCCCAGACGGGAGCACCCATGTCGACGCCGCGCAGGGGTATGTTTGACGTCAGGATATTGCCGAGCGTCGAACCTCCTGCCACATCGCTGTGATTGACAAAGTACTGGCAGGGCACATCTGCGATGCGGCATATCTCCGAGAAGACTGCGGCAGAGTCGGCGTCGGTCATGTATTTGCAGTTGGCATTTCCCTTGATGCAGGGGCCGCCGCCGAGCACGGGATGATTGGTCGGGTCATATTTCTCGCCGTAGTTGGGGTGGAAACCGTGCGCGTTGTCAGCCGAAATCATGAACGACGACGCCACGGCACGCATGAAGGCCTCGTCGGCGTTGCCTGCTACGGCGAGACATATGCGACGCATGATATGCTCGAGTACAGGCGACGCGGCACCCTGCTTGGTGCCGGAGCCGGTCTCCTCGTTGTCGAATACTGCAAGCATACGCGTGGCGGCAGTATCGGTCGAGGCGGCGGCGAGCAGCGCCGAGAGTCCGGCATGCACCATCGAGAGGTCGTCGATGCGGCCCGAGCAGAGGATGTCGCGGGCGGGGCCGACGACACGCGCAGGCTCGGCATTGTAGAGCGACAGGTCGTAGTCGATGATGTCGTCTTCGCTGACGCCGAGGCGCTCTGCCACAAGGCGACGCACATATCCCTTGGGGGCGTCGGTGCCGAGGGTCATCACGGGCAGCATGTCCTTCTGCTTCGAGAGCTTGTTGCCCTCGTTGACAGCGCGGTTGAAGTGTATGGCGAGGTGAGGGATGACCATCAGCGGCTCGTCGAAGCGCACAAGGCGGCTCTCGGGGCGCAGCGGGTCGGCGGTTCGCAGCATGACACGTCCGGCGATAGACAGCGGGCGGTCAAACCAGGTATAGAGTATCGGGCCGCCGTAGACCTCGGTGTTGAGCTTCATGGCGCCGCCCTCGCATGCCATCTCGCAACCGGGCTTGAGCCGGAAGCAGGGCGAGTCGGAGTGCGCGGCAATGATGTTGAAGCCTGATTCGGCCGGGTTCTTCCGGCCGACGATGAAGGCGAAGACAGCCGAGCCGTTCTTCACCACGTAGCGGCGGTCGCCCGGCTTGAGCGACCACGGGGCGGCCATGTCGAGTTCGGAGAAACCGTCAGCCTCAAGCCGACGACGCACCGTGTCGACAGCGAAGAAGTTGACAGGCGAGGAGTCGAGGAAAGCGCAGAGGTCCGCGATTAGCTTATTGTTGGTCATTCCCGGTCAAAGTTAGCGTTATGGTATACGTAGTTGGCGGCTCTCAGAGCACTGCACATAGTGTCGGAGAGGTATGATGTGAAGCGGTACTTAAGCTCCGACAGAACATCAGGCAGCACTTCGGGCGCGGCGTCGCCCACGGTAGAGGCGAAGTCGGCCATAGCCTGATAGATGTCGGCGAGCTGCTCGGCGAGCGATACAGCCACGGGGGTGTCGGAGAAACGCATCTCCTCGACGGGAGTGTCGAGATACATGTCATTCTCGCCCAGGACTGCCGACATGGCTGTTCTGGCGCTCTCGTACTGCTCTTCGGTGAGGGTGTCGTATATCATACCTGTCTCCTCGGCGTCGGCATCGGAGCCGTTGCCGTAGGGGTCGAGGCCCGAGATGGTGATGTAGAATCGGGGCAGGTAGCGCAGTACGTCGGCGAGGAAGTCCTTAGGTCCGGCATCGGTGCATCCGGCCACCACACGGCAGTATTCCACCGCCATAGCCGCCAGAGAAATAGCGGCGGGAGATATGTTATCGCTCATTTTTTATCGGAGGGGCGGTAAAGTCGGTTATCAATTATGTATTTGTATACGCCCGCGGGCAGGAAGTAGTTCATATTCCGACCCTTGGCGATGGCATTGCGGATGAAGGTACTCGACACGTGCACCATCGGAGCGTCAACCACCTCCATGCCGGCGGCATGCTCGTTGACTATAGGATAGCCCGGACGCGGATACACTATGACGCCATAGTCGTCGAGGATACGCTGCGCCTCGCGCCAGCGGTCGAAGATGGCCCAGTTGTCGCTGCCTATTATCAGGCGGAAGCGGCGGTCGGGGTATCGCTCGGCAAGCAGGTCAAGCGTGTTGATGGTGTAGGAGGGCTTGGGCATCGACAGCTCGATGTCGCAGATGTCGATGTCGGGGGCGCCCTTGGCTGCTATCGACAGCATCGACAGTCGCTTCATGTCGGGCAGCAGCTCGCCCGGCTCCTTGAGCGGATTGCGGGGCGAGAGCATCAGCCACACCTTGTCGACGTATCCCCACTGCACCAGATATGACGCAAGCATCATATGCCCTATGTGCACGGGGTTGAACGAGCCTCCGAGTATTCCTATATTCTCCATAGGGGTCAGGCGCTGAGGTCGATAAAGGCCTCGATGAGATTGCGGGTATCGGTTATGGCCTTGTCGAGACGGTCGTTGACGACGACACGGTCAAACTCGGGCGCACGCGAGATTTCGTACTGCGCGCGGTCGACACGCACGTCGATTACTTCGGTAGTCTCGGTGCCGCGGAACTCGAGGCGCCGGCGCAGCTCGTCGATGCTCGGCGGCTCGATGAAGAGTGTCATCGCCTGGGCGCCGTAGATTTTCTTCACGCCGAGGGCGCCGTTGACGTCAAGGTCGAGGATGATGTTGTGCCCTTCGCCAGTGATACGGTCGATTTCGCTGCGGAGCGTGCCGTAGAAACGGCCAGGGTACACTTCCTCGAACTCGACGAAGCGGTCTTCGGCGATAGCGTCGCGGAAGTCCTCCTCGGTCATGAAGTAGTAGTTGACACCGTCGGTCTCACCCTCGCGGGGCTGACGCGTCGTGGCCGACACGGCAAAGCCGAGGTTGAGGTCGCCGCCTTCGAGCAGGGCGTTGATGATGGTAGATTTGCCGCAGCCCGACGGGGCTGCGACAACTATGATTTTTCCTTTTTTGTCCATAATGATTACTGGTGAGCGGGGCGGAGAAGGTCGTTGACAGTCTTGACCGGATTGAAGGTCGATGCGGGCACTTCGACGAAGATGGTGTTCCAGTCGCTCATGGCGCCGTTCCAGAGTCCGGGCAGCTCGAGGGCGCGCAGGTCGCGGCCACCGGCCGACTTCTCGGAGATGAAACCTGTAGCGTGGTCGACATGGTCGGGCAGATTGTAGCGGCTGCCGTCCGGACGCTTGAGCCAGCATACGAGGTCCACGGGGTTGAAGTAACCGGCATTCTTCATCATCTCGACATTCTCGGGCTTGGATAGGTCGATCTGTGTCGACTCGAGAATCTGCGGAGCTACCGAGTTGCCGTCCGACGACAGTGCGTTGTAGGGGCCGCCGCCGGGCTCACCCTCGTTGCGCACCATGCCGCAGACGCGCAGAGGGCGCGACAGCACCTTGCGTGCTGCTTCGGCGCGGGTCTCCAGGGGGAGCGACGCGTCCTGGTCCTTCGAGAAGTACGAGAGGGTCTGCTGGCAGAACTCGATAGCGTCGGCCACGGCCTCTTCGGTCGGTTCGGCAAGAGCCGCCAGCAGCGTCTCTATCATGTCGTGGGCTGTCAGCAGTGTGCCGCCGAGGAGCTGCTTGTACTCGACGGTCGAGCCGCGGTGGCTGTCGGCGACGACATTGTCGATATTCTTGATGAAGACCACAGTGGCGTCGATGTCATTGAGGTTCTCGATGAGGGCGCCGTGTCCGCCGGGACGGAATACGAGACGTCCCTTGTCATCGCGGAAGAGCTCGTTGTCGGGGGTGACGGCGATGGTGTCGGTCGAGGGCTTCTGCTCCGACATCGACACTTCATATTTCACGCCGAAACGCTGCTCCATAGCGGGGACTGCTTCCTTGAGCCTGGCCTCGAAAAGGTCGCGGTGGTTGGCCGACACGGTGAAGTGGAGGCGCACCTTGCCGCCCTTCGAGGCTGCTGTCTGGGCGCCTTCGGCGAGCTGCTCCTCGAGCGCGGTGCGCACAGAGCCGTCGCCGTAGCGGTGGAATGTCAGCAGCGCCTTGGGGAGCTGGCCGTAGTTGAGGCCGTCGGGGAGGATAATGGCTCCCACGAGGTCCTTGAAGCGGCCATCGGCAATCAGCGACTCGACAGTCACGCCCTCGCCGTAGAGTCGGGCGACAGCCTCGCTGAGCTGGCCGTAGAATGCAAAGTCGCCTATTCTCTCGACAAGCTGTGCCACGGGGCTGCCGGGCGCGGGCTTGTCTTCCTCGCCGTTGACGAATGCGAAGAGCGCCTTGAACATACGCGATGCCGCACCCGATGCGGGCACGAACTTGAGCACGTCGCCGCCGTCGTCGAGGAAGGTCTTCCAGCGGTCAATAGCGCCTTTGACACCTTCTGCCGACACAACGAGCAGGCCTCGGCCGGATGCCGACGGAGACTCTATGCGGAGATAGGGGAAACCGGTTCTGAATCGATCGAGCTGAGCCTCTACTTTCTCGAGGCTTATGCCTTTCTCCTTGAGCTGCTCAAGGTCGGCGGGGGTGAATTGGGTCATATTGTATTCGGGCTTAGTTATGTTATCCTTGTACCTGTAGAGACATCAGCTGCACTGATGTTTAATAAAGCCCAAAAATACACAATATTTCAATTGCCGACAAATTTTTTACCGAAAAAGCGGTCGACAATCTGAGCTATGGCACCGTCGCCCGTGATGTTGCAGGCCGTGCCGAACGAATCCATCGCGATATACAGCGCTATCATCATGGCGTTGTCGGCCTCGGAGAAGCCGAGGATGCTCGTCAGCAGACCCAGCGAGGCCATGATGGCGCCGCCGGGCACTCCGGGAGCCGCCACGATGGTGATGCCGAGCATGGCGATGAAGGCGGCGAACATAGCGGCATCGAAGGGTATGCCCTGCACTATCATCAGCGCCACGGCGCACGACACTATCTTCAGCGTCGAGCCTGACATGTGGATGGTGGCGCAGAGCGGGATGACGAATCCTGCGACGTCTCGGCTGACACCGGTCTTCATGGTCTGCTCGAGGGTCACGGGGATGGTAGCCGCCGACGACTGTGTGCCCAGGGCGGTGGCATAGGCCGGCAGCATGATGCGGAGCGACCGCAGAGGGTTGTAGCCCGAGAACAGCGACGCTATGCAGTACTGCACTATCAGTATGCCGATATGGAGCACGAAGATGACGGCGATAATCTTGATGAATGTCATCAGCACGGGCGCCACGGCTCCCGTCGCGGTCATGTCGAGGAATATGCCGAAGATGTACAGCGGCAGCAGCGGCACTATCATCTTCGTAATCACGAGATTGATGATATGCCGGAAGTCGCCGAGCACCTTCTTGAACGAGGATGTCGACTCAGGGAGCACCGCGCAGCCGAAACCGAGCACGAAGGCCAGCACCAGCGCCGACATGACTGTCATGAGCGGCTCGATGGCAATGGTGAAATAAGGCTGTGGCGACACTCCGCCGGCAAGGGCTGCCGCCTTTGCTCCGCCCTGCTCGATGAGATGCGGGAAGACCGTCGACGATGTGACATAGGCGAGCATGCCCGAGCCGAAAGTCATGGCATAGGCAATGAGCACCGTCGTCAACAGCATGGCACCGGCCTTGCGTCCTATATCGGCGATGGCGGGAGCCACGAATCCGACGATGAGAAGCGGGATGAAGAATCCTAAAAACGAACTGAAGATGCTGTCGAAAGTGGCGAACACGCGCGACAGCCACATCGGGAAGATATTTCCGGCGACGATGCCGAGGACAATCGCGATGACGACACGCCCCAGCAGGCCGATTTTTATGTTTTTCATGATAAAGCGACGTCGCTCTTAGGTGCGGCGGGCACGAGGCGGGCGCTCATCTCCCACAGAGCATAGATTGGTATAAAGGCAAGGAAAAGTGTGAAGGGGTCGCCCGTAGGCGTGATGATGGCCGCCACGATAAGCAGCACGACAATGGCATGGCGGCGGTAGGTGGTGAAGAAGGAGCGGTCGACAAGCCCTATGCGGCCGAGCAGCCACGCTATGAGAGGAAGCTCGAAGACGACGCCCATCATAATCAGGAGCATGAAGAAATTGTCCATATACGAGTCCAGCGACACTATCGGGCGGATGGCG
>JAICZO010000034.1 GCA_029057255.1 Muribaculaceae bacterium
CCGCCCCCGCCCCCTGTTAACACCCCCCCGCCCCCCGCCCCGGCCCGCCCGCCCCCCCCCCCCCCCGCGACGAGAGCACCGCCGAGCCCTTCGAGGACTACGGCGAGCGAGTGTTCTGCGGCAGTACCGAGGTGCGCGGCGGCCGCTTCGAGCTTACGGCGGCCATGCCTATGGAAGTGAGCCAGAACTTCCGCCCCGCCGCAATGTCGCTCTACGCCTACTCGACGGAGGACGACACCGAAGCCGTCGGCCTCAACCGGGCCTTCTACATCTACGGCTACAACGACAATGCCGCCGCCGACACATCGGCGCCCGAGATAGAGTCGCTCGTGCTGAACCACAGCACATTCCGCAGCGGCGACACCGTCAACGACTCGCCCATGATCATAGCCACCGTGCGCGACGACGTCGGTCTGAACATGTCGAGCACCGGCATCGGCCACCAGATGACGGCCACCGTCGACGGCACCCGCACCTACAACGACCTGTCGTTCTACTTCACGCCCTCGCCCGACGGCTCGCCCTCAGGCACCGTCAACTACCCTCTCGAAGGCCTCCAGCCCGGCAACCACACACTGTCGGTGAGGATATGGGACACCTCGGGCAACTCGGCGACAAAGGAAGTGGACTTCTTCGTGCAGGAGAATCTCGCGCCCAAAATCTATGACGTATACACCGACGCCAACCCGGCATCGACACAGGCCAATTTCTATCTCAGCCACGACCAGCCCGACAACATGCTCACGGTCAGCGTCACCGTCCACACCCTCACCGGATGCCCCGTGTGGACAGGCTCGGCAAGCGGCCGCAGCGACATGTTCCTCACCGTGCCCGTGACCTGGGACCTGTCGGACAGCGCCGGCCGCCGGGTGGGACGAGGCATATATCTCTACCGGGCTTCCGTCACGTCCGACGGCAAGACTTTCGAGACGGCATCAAGGCGCATCGCAGTGACGGCACGCTGACCGGCTTGGACTTTTTCATTATTTTTTTGTAATTTTGCAGCCGAAATGAACGAGAAAGTCACAACACGCACACAAGACCTGCTGCCGGAGCCTACACTCCGGCGCCTGCCGTGGTACCTTGCCTTTCTTTCGACCCTGCGCAACGCCTCGATAGAGTACATCTCCACGACCCGCATCGCAGAGGAGCTTGACGTCGACCCCTCGCAGATCGCCAAGGACCTGTCGTTCCTCGGCATCCGCGGCAAGACCCGCATAGGCTACAAGGTCGACGCCCTCGAGAAAGCACTGCGCGACTATCTCGGCTTCGACCGCCGTCACAACGCCGTCATGATGGGTGCCGGCAGCCTCGGAGCGGCACTGATTGCCGACTCGGGCCTGCAGCGCTACGGCCTCAACATCGTGGCAGGCATCGACATCAACCCCGATATCATAGGCTCGGACATCAACGGCGTCAAAATCTACGACACATCGCGCACAGCCGCTCTCGTCAAGGACCTTGACATCATGATCGGCATCATTGCCGTGCCCGTAGAGAGCGCCCAGGCGGCAGCCGACACGCTCGCCGACGCAGGCGTCAAGGCCATATGGAACTTCACCCCGTCGCGCATACGTGTCCGCGAGGGTGTCGTAATATCCAACACATCAATCTACTCGCATCTGGCGGTCATGTACAACAGGCTGTCGACCATCAACACCGACGACGCGCAATGAAAGTTCTCAGTATAGGCACTTCACCCGATGGCAAGACTCTTGTCGAGGCAGGAGTGGACTCGGCCGTCCTGCGCCCCGGAGAACCTGTCTTCGTGCCCGAGCCTACAAGCGACTGGAACTCGTCGGCAGTACCCGTAGTCCGCATCGGCCGTCTCGGCATGAGCATCACAGAGGCGCGGGCACGCGACTACTACCACGAGCTGACGCTCTTCCACATGCTCACCCCGGTGTCGCCCGACGCCGCCGAGGGTCTGCCGCCGTTCATCCTCGACCGCGCCCTCTCGCCCGGCCGTTGGCTCGACATCTCCGCAGCACCGTCGGACCGCCGCTTCGTCCTCTCGGCGACGCGTTCGCCCATCGGAGGCAGCGACAGCGACGTGCTGTCGGCCGAAGCGAGCCTTGCCGACTTAGGCGTCGACCGCGTGGTGGCACTGCTGTCGAGGCATCTCACCTTCAAGACCGGCGACCTGCTCGTGTTCAGAGACTGCCGTCTTGACTTCGGGTCTCCGCAGCTCGACACCGAGATAAAGGCTGCCGTCGACGGCGAAGAAGTCCTCGACATACGCATCAAATAATCCCGCCTCACATCATCCCCTCTCCCCAATCCTCACCATGAAGACAAGACTGCTGTCACTACTGCTCTCCGCCCTGCTAACGGCAGTGGTCTCCCACGCCTACAACACATCCTACTACGCACGCTCCTCGGCTTTTTCGGAAGGGAAGTGGGTGAAAGTCGCCATCGACACCACTGCGGTATACCGCATCGACTACCGTCAGCTGCGGGAGATGGGCTTCGCCGACCCGTCGGCCGTCAAGGTCTACGGCTACGGAGGCATACGCGCCACCGACCAGACTTTCAGCGACGATTACCCTGACGACATCTGTCCGACAGCATACCACCATACCGCCGACGGACGTCTGCTCTTCTACGGCGAAGGCGTCGTGCGGGGCACTGTCACGCCGTCGGGCCTGGCGACCTTCGAGCGCAACCACTACGATACGCTGAGCTACTACTACCTCACCGACAGCAGACAGCACATCGACGTCCCCGCCTCGTCATATATCGGAAGCGACCTGCACGCCCCGCTCGACCGTCACCTGTCAATAGGCCTGGTAGAGAGAGAAGTGCAGAACCCCGGGCATGGCGGCGTGTTCTGCCACGGCCGCGTCCTCTCGCCCGGCGACTCCGAGTGCTTCTCGTTCAGAATCAAGGACTTCATCGGCGGTGGCTCGCCGGCCAACGGCACATTCCGCTACGAGGCATACGTCAAGACCCCCACTTCGGTGAGACTGCCTATCGAAGTGAGCGACAACATCAACGTCCTCTCAAAGGCTCCGTCGGCAAGCGGCGTCACCACATCGCCCACCAAGCTGTATGTGTCAGCCTCCGGCAGCGCCTCGTTCAACGCCTCGACAAAAAAGCCGCTGGTCGACACTAAGGCCGACTTCACCGTAACCCTCCCGGCATCTTTCAAAGGCAGCTATGCGGCCATCGACAAGGCATATGTCGTCTACCCCCGCGCCAACAGGCTCGGCGACGAGGCTTCGGTCATCATGAATTTCAAGCGTGTGGCGGCAGAGCAGACCTTCACGGTGAGCGATGCTCCGGCCGGATGCCTGATATGGGATGTCACCGACCCCGCCGCGATAACAGCTTTCGAGACGCAGTATGACGAGGCCACGGCCACACATACGGCATCGTTCACCCGGCAGTCGTCATACAGCCCTACCCGCGTCGCCGTCATCAACCCTGACGCCGACCACCGCGAGATAGTATCATACGCCCCTGTGCCATGCCAGAACCTGCACGGCACGGCTGTGCCCGACATGCTCATCGTCACCACCGCCGACAAGCGCGACGCCGCCGAGCAACTTGCCGCGATACACCTTCGCCGCCAGGGCATGGACGTCACCGTTGCCGTGCAGGACGAAATATTCAACGAGTTCTCGTCAGGCACGAGGCATCCGTCCGCCATACGACGGCTCGCCAAGATGTTTCATGACCGCGATGCCGGCAAGTTCCGCTTCCTGCTGCTGTACGGCCCCGCCACATGGGACAACCGCTCGCTCGAAGCCGACCGCTCGGCCTACGTCGTGAGCTTCCAGGCCGAGCTTGTCGAGAAAGCGCGCGAGGCTGCCACCAACTACTGCGCCGACCAATACTTCGGCATGCTCGACGACAGCTTCAAACCGTCGGAGATAAGCTTTGCCACGACATCGGTCGCCATCGGCCGCCTCCCCGTGATGTTCGCCGCCGACGGCTACAGGGTCAACCGCAAGATTGACCGCTATCTCGAGTCGCCCAACACCGCGCGCGACTACCTGCAGACGCTCATGATCAGCGACAACGAGCAGAACTGCGCCCATATCCAGCACTCCCGCGAGGCCACCGACGCCATGACGGCCGCCAACCCCGCCTTCACATCGACAGCGGCGGCGGTGCTGCTCTACCCCGTCCGCAACGGCAAGTCCGACGAATGCCGCAACCTGGTGCTGCGCTCCCTCTCTTCGGGCATGGGATATATGGCCTACAGCGGACACTCTGGCGAAGTCTCCGTCGGCTCCGAAGGTATATATAATGTGTCGCTTGCCAACAGCTACAACTACAACACCCTGCCGCTGGCCACCTTCGCCTCGTGCGACGCCTTCCCGCTTGACCGTCGTCAGGGCAACCTGGCCGAGACTATGGTGCTCAAGGAGGGCGGAGGCGCCCTGGGCGTTGTGGCCGCATGCCGCTCGGTCTACCTCGAGCACAACCGCAGCCTCAACCTTGCTATGGCCCGCGCCTACAGCTCTGCCATCGAAGGCAGCTCGACGGGCGAGATTTTCGCCAAGGCACGCAACATGATAGTCTCGGGCTCCAGCTCGACGGCTCTCGGCGACAACACCCTGTGCTACAATCTGTGCGGCGACCCGGCGCTGCCCGTCGGCGCACCGTCGTACTCTGTCGGCATCAATACGGTTGCAGGCAGTGACGCTGCCGGCACAGTCACGGCAGCCTCGCTCGAGACCGTCGCCATAAGCGCCGATATAAGAGACCGCGCAGGCCGCACAGTGACAGGATTCAACGGCAGCGCCGTCATAGAGATTTACGACGCCCCCGTCACCCGCAGGCTGCTCGCCGAAAAAGACTCGTCGATAGTATGCGACGAAGTCATACTCGCCACCCTGCCCGCCACCGTGTCGGCCGGACGCATCGACGCCAATATCACCCTGCCCGCCACATCGGGCTCGACACCCTACAACCGCATAGTCATCACGGCCATCGACAGCGAGACACGCCTCACAGCCGCCGGGGCATGCCTGACAGTCTCGGTGACGCCGCCTCCGGCCGATGCCACGTCACCCTCGCCGTCGGCTCCTGTCATCGAGGAGCTGTATATCGACAGCCCGTCGTTCAACAACGGCGACACAACGGCGCCGACCTTCACCCTGCACGCCGTCATCGACCCCGGCACGTCGGGGCTTGCGCGCGACAACTGGGGTGTGAGCCGCCGCTCGTCGCTTGTGCTCGACGGCAAGAAGCACTACCCCGAGACCATCAACGCCATGCGCTTCGGCGACAGCGGCAAGATGATTCTCGACAAAGTCTTCGACGGACTGTCCGACGGCCGACACACACTGCAGCTCACGGCCGTCAGCAACGACGGCAGCAGCACCACGGCATCGGTCGACTTCATCGTCACCGGCACAGCCGAGGCCTCACTGAGCCTCGACGGCGATAACCCGGCACGCGAGATTGCCGTCATCACAGCCGAAGGCGTCTCTTCGGCGGCAAGACTCATCATCCGCGACAGCCGCGGCAACACCGTCCTGTCGCGTCGCGACTGCAGATTCCCCTTCCGCTGGAACCTGCTCGACTCAACGGGCCGACGCGTCGCCGACGGGCGATACGAAGCCACGGCACTTGTCGAGACAGAGACGGCATACGGCAGCACGGAACCGCTCGAAATAGTTGTTTTGCGATAAAAAAACCAAACTTTATGTTTATTTGTTAGATTTTATAGTTGGAATTTTGGCAAAATATGTTAATTTTGCACGCAAACCATACATAACCGAAATTCTACCCGAGAGAATAATATTGTCTAACAACTAAACATTCAACTCCAATGAACACAGAAACAATCGGCACATACGCCGGCACTGTATGGGTAGCACTTAATGCAACCGACGCCTTAGGCGTGAAACAGCTCAAAAAAATCACAAAGCTGAAAGATAAAGAAGTCTTCGCAGCTATCGGATGGCTCGCACGCGAAGGCAAAATCACTATCGCACAGTCGCCCGACGACGAAAAGGAATTCATAGTATCGCTCGTTGCCGAATAAGGCTTCAGACAGCGTACTACACTAATATACGGGCACCGCGATGCTTCCCGCAGCAAGGGAAACACCGCGGTGTCCGTATTTTTTATCACCTCTCCGAACAATAGCCGCTTACACCGCGTTATAATTTCAACAGCGGCCGAAAGACCGACGGGGGAGTACACGTTTCAGCCCCGCAGCATTCTGCCTTTGCAAACTAAACAAGAGAAATCAAAGTCTAACAACAACCAAATTCAAGCAAGATGAAAACAAGAGCTTTATTCACCACTGCTGTCTGCTGTGCACTTTTAGTGCCCGCCCTCGAGGCCAAGGCCCAGGACGAGACTGTTGTCGTCGAAGAAACCGCCGTATTGTCAGAGGTTCCGTGCGACACACATTATTACGTAACTAAACACGACAATTGGTTCATCCAGTTCGGTGCAGGCGTGGCAGTTCCCTTCGTGGAAGGCCGCAATGCCCAGGGCGACCGCGAAAGCCACTTCACGGTAAACTATAATGTCGGCTTCGGCAAATGGTTCTCGCCATATCTCGGCTGGCGTCTGGCCTTCAACGGCGGCCCCCTCCACTACGAGAGAGACGGCATGAACAAATTCAAATATGTAGGAGCAAACCTTGACTTCATGTGGGATATGTTCAACTCGCTCGGCGGTGTCAACAGCAAGCGCGTATTCTCGATCATTCCCTTCGTAGGTCTCGGCGGTACATACGCATGGGACTTCAATCCCACCGGCAACATCGCAAGCCGTCACGGCGGCACAAAGGACAACTCGTGGACACTCCCCGTCAGCGGCGGTCTCCAGATGCGCTTCCGCCTGTGCAAGTATGTCGACTTCTTCGCTGAAGCACGCGCTTCATTCTACGGCGACAACTGGAACAACATCGCCGAAGGACGTCCGGTCGACATCAACGTCACTGTCAACGGCGGCTTCGCCATCACTTTCGGCGGTCGCGACTACCGCTCGTACAACCCCTGCGACTATCTTGGATACATCAATAATCTCAACGACCAGGTCAACGACCTGCGCGGCGCACTCACTACAACTGCGGCAGCTCTCGCAGCAGCCGAGGCTCAGCTCCCCTGCCCCGAAGTTGTCGAAGCTGAAGCAACTGTCATCGAGGCTGCTCCTCTGATGGCGACCGTAAGATTCACTCTCAACTCGTCGAAAATCTCCGACATCGAGATGGTGAACGTATTCAACATCGCACAGTGGATGAAAGAGAATCCCGAGCAGACAGTGGCAATCGCAGGCTATGCCGACAAAGACACCGGTACCTCGACCTACAACATGGAACTGTCGAAACGACGTGCCGAAGCTGTCCGCGACGCCCTCGTCAACAAATACGGCATCAACCCCGACCGCCTCTCTCTCTCAGCAGAAGGCAGCGACGTACAGCCCTACGACGTCAACAACTGGAACCGTATCGTAATCTTCAACGTAGCCCAATAAGCTCATCCTCCATACACACCCTTCGAGGCACTCCGGTCTGTTCCGGGGTGCCTCATTTTTTATACCTCTTTATTGGCATAGTCCGCGTATAATTGCTAATTTTGCAGCAGTAAACCATTTTAACAAAACCTTAAGTCTTAACCTTTACTCTATGAAAGGACTTTCTACTCTAAGAAGTACCGCCCTCACGGCGGCAATAGGACTCGTATGCCTTGGCGCAGCCACAGCGACTGCCGCCACGACGCCCCTCGACCCGGCCGTCGACCTTACGGGCATGATCGAGAACAACAGCTTCGAATCAGCTTTCGCAGGCTGGGAACAGAGCGGCATGCAGTCGCAGAACAACCAGACCTTCCCCCTCAAGGAAGGCGACAGATATGTCGAGCGCTGGGTATCGGGCGGCAAAGGTGCCGGCAACTGCATCGTGTCTCAGTCGGTCAAGAATCTTCTGCCGGGCAAATACCGCCTTACCGCATCGGCACAGAACCTTCAGGAAGGTGTCGAGGACAAGCAGACCGGCGTATGGATATTCGCCGGCGAGAACCGCACTCCGGTCAACGTTGTCGATGACTACTCGGTCGACTTCGAGCTCGCAGCGCCGGGTGCCGTCACTCTGGGCTACGTGGCCGAAGACGCCACTGGCAACTATCTGGCCGTCGACAACTTCCGCCTCCTCTACACCGACATTGACGCCGAGGGCGTTGACGCGCACATCAAGAGCGTATGCGACGATACCGAAGCGGCATACAAGGGCTGCAAGGCCGGCGCCGCCGAAGTGAAGGCGCTCGCCGACGCCATTGCCGCAGCACGCGCCCTGGCCGCAAGCACCGACGTGAACGCCGTCATCAAGGCGCTCTCCGACATCAGCAAGGCCTCCGAAGCTCTCGACAGAAGCATCGCCGCCTACAAGACTCTCGGCGAGACCGTCACCGCCGTCGCCGAAGACTACGAGAAAGTAAGCTCGCTCCCCGGCGCGGATGCTGTCAAGGAACAGCTCGACAAGGCCCGCAAGATGTACGACGACGCGACAGCATCGGTCGATGAAGTCGAAGCCATGACTCTCGGCCTCTCCAACGCAATACTCGCATTCCGCATCGATGCCTCGACAGGCGAGGCTCCCGAAGTGGAGACACACCCCTTCGTGGCTCGCGGTGCGACATTCGCCCTCGGCCGCAGCACTATCAGCGGCGTCAAGACCACCGATCTGCTCGAGCACGGCTTCTGCTGGAGCAAGTCGCACGACCCCAAGGTCACCGACAACCGCTCCACAAAGCGCTTCCTCCACAACGGCAACATTTACCACATGAAGGGTCTCGAGCCGGGCACTGTCTACTACGTCCGCGCCTATGCCATCACTAAGGACTATGCCGTGGGCTACGGCGACGAAGTACGTGTCATAACAATCCCCAAAGGCACCATAACATGGTCTTACACCGCCAACGACGCCACCGAGGACCAGACCCGCCGCATCAAAGCCGCCGTCGAGGAGGCTGTCGAGTACTGGAACAACTCAACCAGCATCAGCGGCTACCACGTATCATGCAGCTATAACAGCGGTGTCAACACCGCCGACTGCTCTTACGGCGGATGGGTGCGCGTAGGCCCGCGCGAGAACTACCAGCGCACCGGCACCCTCATGCACGAGATGAACCACGGCGTGGGCGTAGGCCAGCACGCCGTATGGTACGGCCCGAAGTCCAATCTCCGCGAGACAGGCACATCAGGCCTCTGGCTCGGACGCCGCGCCAACGAACTCGTACAGTTCTTCAAGAACGACCCCACAGAGATGCTCCACGGCGACGGCCAGCACATGTGGCCCTACGGCATCAACGGCGCTCATGAAGACGACGGCACAGAGCTGCTCTACCTCGCCAACGGCATGGTGACACAGGCTGTCGGCGAAGACGGTCTGCCCCCCGTTGCCGGACGCATCCACACCCCGTCGTTCGCCTTCGACGCTCAGGAAGGCGTCAAGTACTATCTCAAGGTCGAGGACCCCAAGCGCAACAAATACAAATTCTTCCTCTACGAAGGCGAGGACAACACCCTCCGCTGGGACGAGATGACAAGCTCTAAAGCTCTTGCTGACGACCACGCCGCATGGTACTTCTCGTTCGACCCCGCAACACAGTACTACACCATGACC
>JAICZO010000340.1 GCA_029057255.1 Muribaculaceae bacterium
CTATTGTTAATTTCACTGCGCCCGGCGCTACGTAGCCGAATCTTGGAATGCTCCACTCGTAGGGCCATGCCGAAGCCGTTTCGGTGCTACCGTTGCATTCGGCCGTTATGGTCAGGCCGTCAACGGATGTGCAGTCGGCGAATCCGTATACCGAGTCCCAACCGAAGGGCGAGCGGATACGGTAGATGTAGACATTTCCTGCGGCTGTCCCGGTGGCTATGGTAGCCATGCCGTCGGTCAGCGCCGGAGCGTCGGACATGTCGGAGAAATCTGCATCGAGAGTCAGTATGGTAACATCGCGCGAACCTACACGAGCCGATACGGTGCGGTCCGAAGTAAGCCGCCTCAGAATATCGTCGGATAGAGTGAGCCGTACATCGGCATCGCTGTCGCCGTCGTTGGTGAGCATGACGAAGAAGCGCTCCGCGCCGCGGGCGGTGAGTATGTTGATGTCAGGTAGGTCGGCCGTGACGGCACCCTTGGGCATCCACAGTGTTGCCTCCTCGCCGTTGACGCTGCCGCGCGAGTTGCCGTATATATTGTTGGCAAACCACACAAACCCTTCCTGGCGCGCGGCTTCGAAGTAGACCGCTCCCTTGCTCCGCGCTATAATCTCGGTGACGAGGCAGTCCTGCATCATGGCCAGATAGGCGGGGATGTGATGATAGTAGATAGAGCTTACGTCGGGCCCTTCGTAGGGGAAGCGGGCTGAAGCAGTGATGTCGGTATATCCGGTGGCGTAGTAGCCGGGATAGTTCTCGGCGCGCCCTATGACGGCGTTGCGCCCGAAGGTGTCGAAGAGTCCGTTTCCGCACAGAGCCGACAGCTCCATCAGTCGCGGCGCCCATGAACTCATGAAAACAGGCCGCACTGTCTTGCCCGCGGAGCGCAGGAAGTATGTCGAAGGCTGCTCTATGCCAAGGCCTGCCGACGACACTGCTGCCGCATCGGCCTCATGCTCCGGCGCGTCGCCGTCCTTGCGCGGGAAACCGAGGCGGAACTGTTCCGCACCCTTCCACCAGATGGTGGTCACGCCGTCGTATCTGTCGCCGGGGTGAACCGTCATTGTGCCGTCGGCCACCTTCGGCCACGTCTTTATTCCGGCGAGAGTGTGCGCGGCGCCGTGTTCTGCCGCCTCGAGGTATCGCTGTTCGCCGGTGATGTTGTAGATGTCGAGCAGGGGAGTCCAGTCATGGTACATCTGGCTGTTGTAGAAGCTGCCAGGTGCCATCTCGGAGAGACGGTCGGTCATTATCTCGCCGGCATAGGTGTCGGCCAGCTCGCGTGCCCGGTCAAGACGGCTTTCGTCGCCGCTCATTCTGTAGGCCGACAGTTCCTGCCTGAACGCCTGCAGCGTGCTGAAATATCCGTTGGACTGGCGGGTCGCGCCGCCGGGGAGCGCCAATGCCGTCAGCCAGGGGTTGAGATCGCCCGTAAGTGTGTTGATGCCTTCGTAGAGGGTAGAGGGGAACTGCGAGATCCGAGGGTCGAGCGCCTGCGGAGCGTTGGCGCGGCTGCGGTAGCCCGCTCGCGAGAGGACGTACTCTATTGCCGGCAGTGCGCGGCTCTCATACAGCTCTTCGTCGTCAGTGAGAGCGGCGGCTCCTACAAGCGCGAGCGGCGCCGACTGGACTACCGTCGGCGAGCTGTTGCCGTCGGCCTCTATG
>JAICZO010000341.1 GCA_029057255.1 Muribaculaceae bacterium
GGATATAGATTCCCTTGGACGGTTTCTCGACGCGTAATCCTCTGAGATCATAGTACTCTGCCGGGCCGTCGGAAGGGGAAACGATGGGAGCGTTTGTGCCTGACGGTTCGTTCTCGAGCCACTCGTAGGCTCCTATGCAGCCTCTGTTCCGGAGGTTGCGCAGTGCTCCTCGCTGGTCAACGGTCAGCACTTCCTTGCGGATCTCGCGGTTGGCGTCGACGTCAGCCATCAGTTCGTCCTCCTTAAGGTTTGTCTTCTTGATACAGTTCAGAGGTTTTTCACCGTAGGCCGGGTCAATCATCCTTACGGTCGGGGTGAATCCTCCGTGGTTTGCGAGGCGTGGTATGAATCGGTTGTCGACCACTTCGCCGTCAAGCGTGCCTGCGAGGTATGCGTGCACATTGGCCGGGTCGGGGGCGAGGATGTCGGAGTACTCCTTGCCGTAGTTGATTGACGAGGCGCTGCTGAAGAGATTGTATGTGCTGTTGGTCTTCACGAGAGCTGCCGGGTCGGCCAGGTATACGTCGGCATTCGGCGCGTCAGAGTAGTTGCCGGCTATGATGTTGTTGTTCAGGTACAGTTTCATGGCATTGGAGGTCTGCACCGCCGCGCCGTGGAATGTAGCGGGGATGTTCGTGCCGTCGGGGAAGCGGCATTCGTTGTTGACAATGGTGTTGTTGACAATCGCTACGGTTGCCGCCGGCGAAGCCTCGCCTGCATCGGTCTTCATGTCGAGAATGAGAATGGCCGAACCGCCTACGGCTGTATTGTTCGCTGCCAGCATAATGTTGTTTACAAAGGTATTGTTGACAACTGTAGCGTTGGTGGAGATTTTTGAACCGGCGAGGGTTACGGTTCCGCGCGATGTTGACTTGTTGCTGTCGAAGGTGTTGCCGGAAATGTTGACCCACAGCGAGCCGGCTATATACACCGCCGCGCCGCCGAGAGCCTCGTTGCCGGAGAAGCGGCAGTCACTGATATGGTGGAACCACCACATTGTCGAGTTGTTGTAGTCGGCATATATCGCGCCACCGTTGCCTGTTGTCTTGTTTTCCTCGAAGACGCATTGCCGCGCCACAATCTGGCCGTAGGCATATACGCCTGCTCCGAGCGACTTTGACGAGTTGCCTCTGACGGTGACGCGGTCGAGACGCACCCGAGGTCCCTGGCACCATATTCCCGCACCGTTTGTACCTTTGGAGTAGCCTCCGGTGACTACTGCGTCAGAAAGCTCAAAAGCCGAAGTCTTGCCGACGGTGAACACATGTGCGGCATCGCCGTCATTGGCTATGCCGTCGCCGTTAAGGTCGCCGGAGAATACCGATACGCCTTCTACTTTGCTGAAGTCGCTGTTGTATCCGCCCTCGATGGTGAGTGAGCGGTCGACATTAAAGGTAGTGTATGCGTTCTTGCCTTCGGTTGTGAAAGTGGGGTAGTAGATGCCGGCAGCCACGCGGATAGTGTCGCCGTCGACGCTGCTGTCGATGGCATCCTGAAGTCTTGCAAAGGGATATTCCTTGCTTCCGTCGCCACCTTCGGCAGCAGCGTCGGAGACGTATCGGACACGCTCTTTAAGAGGCTCGTTGAGAGTGACGTTGACGACTATGGGGAAGTGGTCGGAGGGATAGAAGTTCTTGTCGTACTTGTTTTCTATCGTGGAGTATGAG
>JAICZO010000342.1 GCA_029057255.1 Muribaculaceae bacterium
AACTACTACTATCCCACGGCCACTCTCGTCACCGGCCCCGACATCATATTCTTCTGGGTAGCGCGCATGATTATGGCCGGCTACGAATATGTAGGCAAGCAGCCCTTCAACAACGTATACTTCACCGGTATCGTCCGCGACTCTATCGGCCGCAAGATGAGCAAGATGCTCGGCAACTCGCCCGACCCGCTCGACCTTATCCGCGACTACGGCGCCGACGGCGTCCGCATGGGTCTGATGCTCTCGGCTCCCGCCGGCAACGACATCATGTACGACGACAAGCTCGTCGAGCAGGGTCGCAACTTCTGCAACAAGATATGGAACTCCTTCCGCCTCATCCAGGGCTGGGAAATCGACGCCTCGGCCGCTCAGCCCGAGCTGTCGGCACTCGCCTCCCGCTGGTTCGACTCGATGCTCAGCCGCACCGTGGCCGAAGTCAACGATCTCTTCGGCAAGTTCCGCATCTCCGAGGCTCTCATGGCCGTCTACCGTCTCTTCCGCGATGACTTCTCGTCGTGGTATCTCGAGATGATAAAGCCGGCATACGGCAGCCCCATCGACGCCGAGAGCATGCGTCAGGCACGCCACTATCTCGACTGCCTGCTGCGTATGCTGCACCCCTTCATGCCCTTCATCACCGAGGAGCTGTGGCAGCATCTCGAAGAGCGTGCCGAGGGCGAGTCCATCATGTTCGCCACCGAGCCCCGCGCCGGTGTTGTCGACGAGGCTCTGCTTGAGAAAGTGGCATTGGCTCAGGAAGTCATCAACGGCATCCGCGGTGTCCGCGCCCGCAAGAATATATCGCCCCGCGAGCAGCTCGTGCTCAAGGTGCTCGGTACTGTCGACGCCGAGACCGTACCTATGCTTGTCAAGCTCGGCGGCCTCGAGGCTGTGGAGCAGAACGCAGCCAAGGACGCGGCAGCATCGTCGTTCATGGTAGGCACTCTCGAGTTCAACATCCCCCAGAGCGCCAATGTCGACGTTGAGGCCGAGCGTGCCCGCATCGAGAAGGAGATAGCCTATCTGACAGGCTTCCGCGCATCGGTAGAGAAGAAGCTCTCCAACGAGCGCTTTGTCTCCAACGCGCCCGAGGCGGTGGTCAACGCCGAGCGCAAGAAGCTCGCCGACGCCGAGACCAAGCTCGCATCGCTCAAGGCATCGCTCGAGGCGATGGCCTGAAAACATATCCGACCATGACCTCTCTACGGTCGCTTTGCATTCTTATTGTCTGCCTGACGTGTGCCGCCTGCTCTCGTCAGGCAGACTTTGTTTCGGGGGGCAGCCTGTCGGGTACGGTCACCGCCGGAGATGCCGCCCTCTGCGGCGTCGCTGTGACGGCCGACGGCAAATCGGCCACTACCGACAGCCGCGGTTGCTACATGCTCGAGGAGCTGAAGGCGGGGGCTTGCGCGGTGACATTCTCGCTCGAGGGCTATGCCGAAGTCTCGCGCTCTATACACATCCTGCCCGGCCGCAACATGAGCCTCGACGTGGCGATGGTGCCGACGGGCGAGCCTGCGCCACCCGATGAGCCGCCTGCTCCCGTCGAGCCGCCGAGGCCCGACGACCCCGACGTGCCGGGCGCTGACCCTGTCGACCCCGATGTCCCCGACCTGCCGGAGTCGCCGCAGATGCCTGAGGGCGGCGAGCTGCTTCCCGATTTCACAGGCACGCGGCTCGCGCTCGACAAGGCATATATCGACCGTGCGGAGTGGAGTATGGCGTTCGTCCTCGAAGCGAAGGGCGACGGCCTGCTGCTGCATGTCACATCCGACGGCGGCGCTCCGTCGCAGCTTGCGGGCATAGCCGACGGACGGCTGTACTATATAATGTCGCGCGATGCTGTTCACTACAGCGTCGGGGCGCCCGAGAGCGCTTTCAGCCACGATGCCCTTGCCGACGGCAGGAGCCGTCATATCGTGCTGACGTCAGCCTATGTGAAGCCTGCCGTGATAACGCGGCTGTACATCGACGGCCGCTTTGTGTCGGAAATATATGAGTCGCTCGACGAAAAAGCCTCGCCGCATTTCGGGCGAGGCTTGAATATGATTCTTGGTGGCGAATGTGCTGTCAACGGACTCCTTACCGTCCGTCAGGCCGAAGGCCTTGCCATGCGTCGTGTCAGAGTGTTCGGGCGTGTGCTGACCGACATCGAGGCGGCGTCGGTCTGTGTCCTTGACCGTTAGCGGACTGTCTTGCTGACGGTGCCGTCCACGCACACATTGCCTGACGATTATGTCACTTGACGATAAGTCGGGTGGTGGCGCTGCCTGTCTCTGTCTCGACGGTGAGCAGGTAGATACCTGCCGCAACACCGCTGATGTCCATTGATGCGGCGTCGGCGGTCTCGGCCACTGTCACGCCCGACATCGAGTGCAGAGCCGCGCGGACGGCCGTGGTGCCGAAGAATACTGTCTCGGAGGCGGGGTTGGGGTAGACGCTGATGCCGGCCGAGGCGGTCTCGCTGATGCCCGACGAGCCGATGGTGAACGATGTCACGGCAGCTTTGGAGCGTCCGCCCTCGTACACTGCAGTTACTTTGGCCACGTGCACGCCGGGAGTGAGGTCGGTGAGCATGTAGTTGGTCTCGGGTGTAGTGTCGACCACCTTGTTGTCGAGAGATATTTCAAAGCCCTTGAATTCGGCCGCACGCGGAGCGCGGGCACCGCTCTCGATGCCGATGAACACATCGTCGACCATGAACCAGTAGCCGCAGTCGGGAGTGCAGTATCTGATGCAGACGTAGCGGGCATCGGCGGGCATTGAGTATTCTTTCTTGACCCACTCGTTGAAGTTGGTGGTCACCTTCTCGTTGTTTTCTGTCATCCATACGAAGCTGCCGGGCTTGCGGTCGGTCTTGCTGTAGCCGACGAGGAATTGCTCTGTGTTCCAGCGGTCGCCGTAGGGTGATTCGGCATCGGGGTCGGCCTTGCAGTTGAAGCGGAAGATGAACTCCGAACCGTAGTCGAGCGCGGGCGATATGAACCAGTCGTCGGGAGCGGGAGCCGGACGTGTGCCGTCGCCCTTGGAGTAGTTGCTCTTGAAGAGGATATAGTTCTCGCCCGAGTGTGCGG
>JAICZO010000343.1 GCA_029057255.1 Muribaculaceae bacterium
CGATAGGAGCGAGAACCACTTTGCCGCAGCGGCTGATGAGGTAGTTGATGAAAATCTCGGCGTGGTCCTGTTCTTCCTTGAACTGGATGCGGAACCAGTTTCCGAAGCCGGGGTGACCTTCCGCTTCGAAGTGCATTGCCATGGAGAGGTAGAGGTAGGCCGACCAGAATTCGGCATTGATCTGCGCGTTGATAGCGTCTTGAAGTTTTTGGCTAATCATAATATTAACGGTGAATAGAGATTATTAAGGGGTCCCGGTGGTCGGCAGAGCGTGCCGTCAGCGGACGGCTGTCGTAGTGTCTTCCGAGGCCTGTAGTGTCGGTGAAGTGAGGGGCTATAAGCAGCACCGTGCCTGACGGACGGTCGGCGGCGGCCTCAATCGAGGGCAGTGCCCTGACGCGGTTGCCGCTGTAGAAGTTGGACGAGTACAGTCGGTATGGCTCGATGGTGTATATTTCGTCGGTGCATGTCTCGAGGTCGAGTCCCTCGGCTGCGAAGTTCTTGTCGCTGAGAGGGTTGAGAACCATAGGCATGCCTACGGCCACGTATGCGAAGTAAAGTGCCCATATCGAGGCGCAGACGTGTGCCGCGGCGCTGTGCCTGTTGACAAACCATGCGATGCCGGCCGTCAGGGGCACGGCAAGCAGGATGTATCCCCACCAGGGCACGGTGTCGACGCGCAGGAAGTCGGGGCGCACAATCTGTATCGCTGTCAGTGCCACAGGCGCTATCACGGCGAGAGCTGCGGTGAACCATGCGAAGAAGCGCAGCGCCTTGCCTGCGTCCTTGCTCTCGAGGAGGCATGTTATGGCATAGCAGATGAAGGGGTAGGCCGGCAGCAGATATGTCGACCGTTTGCTCGAGGGGATGCAGTAGAAGCCGACAATGAGCACTGCCGCCGTCAGGGCAAGCAGTCCGGCAGGTTTAAGCGCCGGCAGGCTGCGGCGGCGTGCCGTAATGGCTGCGGCGAGCAGCAGTACTGTCCAGGGCAGCAGGCCTGCGGCGAGTGTCACGAAGTTATACCAGAAGGGGCGCACATGGCTCTCGTAGCTCATGGTGCCGAAGAGGCGCCCGAAGTTCTCCTCCCACATAAGGTCGTAGAAGTGGTCGCCGCCCTGCTGCCATGCCGAGTAGAACCACCATGCGGGCAGTATCAGGGCGAGAGCCGACAGCCCGAGCATCTTGAAGAGTGTGGGGAAGAAGCGGTCGCCGCGCAGCAGGCGGTAGACGCCGATGACGAAGCAGGGCAGGAGCGCGCCGACGGGGCCTTTGGTGAGCGTGGCGGCTGTCAGCAGTGCCACGACGGCGATGTAGCGCCATGCCTTGCCGTGGGGCTTGTGCTCGCGGATGTGGTACATCAGGTATATCGAGCCTACCATGCAGGCTGTCAGCACCATGTCGAGGCGGCATGCGAGGGCTGCGCGGAACACCTCGAAGCTGCAGAAGGTCACGAAGCTGAATATCATTGCGAAGCGTGTGCCGCGCTCGCGACGCGCCCACAGGTAGCCTCCGCCGACCATCGCCATCATTGCGAGCACCGACGGCAGGCGCGAGATGTATTCGTTGACGGTGCCTCCGTTGAGCAGCCATGCCAGAGCGGCGATGAGCCAGCCCAGAAACGGCGGTTTGTACGGTATGTCGGTGCCGTAGTTTACGGGGAGTATCCAGTTGCCGCTCTGCAGAATCGACATGCCCACGATGGCTTCGCGAGGCTCGCCTTTGCTGTAGAAGAGGGTCTCGCCGAGCCAGGGCAGGAATATGAGAGCCATGGCGATGAAGACCATCATGCCCGCTCCGGGTATGTACGATTGATAGCGGTTTATCATACTGATGTTATTTGAATGTATAAACAATTCTTGCCGTGGCGCTTTCAGGCGCGTTGTCGTCGGTGCGGGTGAAGCGGTGGCGTCGTACCTCGGCTATGCACTTCGATACGAGTGCGGGGTCGCCCGACGCGGGAGCTTTGCCTCCGGTCAGCTCGACGGACTTGACTTTGCCGTCGCGCCCTACGATGGCTCTCAGCTCGATGCTTCCGGTCTGATATGCCCTTACCTTTGCGTATGAAGGCATAATCCAACCTCCGCCTACCGAGCCGTGCCCGGTGCCGTTGAGGTCGCTTGCTGCGCCGTCGGGCTTGCCGCTGTCGCCTTTGTCGGCGCCTTTAGCCTCGGTGTTGTCGGTGGCTTCGGGTGCGGGTTTGAAGGCGTTTGAGACGCCGCTGCGGGCTTCGCGCCGCGCTTTCTCTTCTTCCAGCTCTTTTTTAGAGGGACCGGTCTTCTCCGGTTTCTCTTTCTTGGGCTTCTGTACGGGCGATTGCCGCTCGGTGGTCACGACAGGCGCGGGCGCTGCCGCTTCACCAGCGTTGCGGAGGTCGGAGCCGTCAGCCTCGGCCGGAGTGGAGTTGTTGTCGCTCTCGGCGGGAGTGTATGCGCTCTGCGGGTTTGCGGGTAAAGTCTTGGGGTCGAACAGGTCGACAAACTCCTCGTCGACCTCGGCAAGCTCGGTTGTCGGCCGTGGTACGGGAGGGTAGCCCTCGGGGTCGAAAGTCAGGCGGCTCGACACCAACAGCATGCACAGGAGCACCGCCATGACGACGGTGACGACGGCGGCTGCTATGTCGGGGCGTTGTCTCATCTTATCGAGTCGTTAGCGGCAGGCGATGCCGGGCGTGTGGCCAGCACCATCTTTATGTTGTTCTCGGCGCCGATGTTGAGTACTTCGACCACCTTGCCGTACTTCACTTCGGCGTCGGCATAGACTGCGACAGCACCGAGCGAGTCGGCGGGCGCTATGCCTCCGATGAAGAGGGCGAGCGAGTCGGAGGCTACGGGCACGGGAGCGTCGGCATCGGGAGCTGCGACGTAGCATCCGCCTTCGGCATCGACGAAGATGCGCGTGGTGGGCTTGAGCGGTGTCTGCTGCGAGCTCTGCGGCAGGTCGATTTCGAGCGCTGTCGGGAAGACGAAGGCCGAAGTGACCATGAAGAAGACCAGGAGGAGGAACACCACGTCGGTCATCGATGCCATAGAGAATGTGGCAAGCATTTCCTGCTGTCGTTTCAGTGCCATGGCTTT
>JAICZO010000344.1 GCA_029057255.1 Muribaculaceae bacterium
GTACTGATTACCGAGGCTACCAAAGTGGACGATTCCTATGACGAGGAAACTCCGATTCCGGTGCAGACCGAGAACGGTGTCAACTATGTCGATTTCAGATTGTCATTTCCCGAAGATGAATGGGTGCGTATCCGCACTTCCGCGTCTGCCGACGCCCGCACGGCATCGTGCACCGTAACCATCGACAACCCTTCGGCTGTCGTGCTCTCCCGCAAAGCCACCGAATCGGTCATCGAGCTTGCCGCAGGCGAGAACACTGTCAAGTTCGACCCCGTCAACGAGCCGGAGCTGCTCCTCGTGCCCGCCGACAAGCCTCTCTACTCGGTATTGCTTAACGGCGACCCCCTCACTGCCGACTACAGCTACACCATCCCCGTGGCCGACGGCGACAGGCTCGACATCACCGCCAACTTCCCTGACAAAGACTGCAAGGTCCGATTCAACATCACCGGCACCGGTGCCGAGGATTTCATCCAGGAAGTTGACGTCGACGGCCGCCCCGAGTTCAACTGGAAGGCCGAAGACTTCACCGTCAAGGCCGGCTCTGAGCTTGCGTTCAAGTCCAACACCACCGAGTTCGAAGTCCTCGACTTCAAGGTCAACGGCGCGCCTATGGCACTCTCCAACCCCACACGCCTGCTCATCACCGAAGACACCGAAATCTCGGCAAGCATCCGCAAGTATGCCTCCTTCGAGATGACTGTCAATGTCGATGACCCCGCCAAGGTGCATATCTTCCGCGGCTACTCCTACAATAAAGACGAGTTCACCCTCCAGGCCGGCGAGAACACCGTCGAAATCACCCGCACGACTCCCATCATCAGCCTCGTGCCTGCTGACGGATGCTTCATCAACACGCTCACCATCGGCGACTACGAATATGCAGTCGATGAGCTTCAGCGCTCACCCGTGCTCGTAGGCTCGCTCACCGACGGCGACGTCCTCACAGTCACCACCGCCACCATCGTCCGCGACAAGAAAGCTATGGTATATGTCGAGAATCTCGAGGCAGCCAAGGACTACTTCAAGGT
>JAICZO010000345.1 GCA_029057255.1 Muribaculaceae bacterium
AGATGTCGCGGCGCTCGCTCTGCTTGTAGGGGCCGTAGGGGCCGCCTTCGCGCACGCCCTCGTCGATGCCTATGCCGAGCCACGCGAGTGCCTCGTTGATATATTCTTCAGCTCCGGGCACAAAGCGCTGGGAGTCTGTGTCTTCTATTCGGAGAATCATCTTGCCCCCGTTGCGGCGGGCAAACAGATAGTTATACAATGCTGTACGCACGCCTCCGATGTGGAGGGGGCCTGTGGGAGACGGTGCGAAACGCACTCGTACTTCACGTTCTGTTGTCGACATTTCTGATATAGTTAATTTGCCGCAAAATTACAAAAAAAAGCACGCATGGCAAAATATGCGCGCACATTCATGCCTGACGCGAGCGGAACTGCGACAGTGCGATGGCGGTGGCGGTGCCTACGTTGAGGCTCTCGACGGCGGTGGCGTCGGCCGGGAAGGGGGGGATGAAGAGGCGCTCGGTGACAAGCCGCCCCACGGCATCGGATATGCCGCGACCCTCGTTGCCCATGACAAGCACGCCCGCCGACGAGAGCGGACGGCGGTAGATGTCGGTGCCGTCAAGGAAGGTTCCATAGACCGGGACTCCGGCGGGCAGAGCCTTGAGCGCCGCCTCGAGGTCGGTATAGACGACCTTTGTGCGGGCGAGGGCGCCCATCGTGGCCTGCACGGCCTTGGGGTTGAAGGCGTCGACGGTGTCGGCCGACGCTATCACGGTGCGCACGCCCATCCAGTCGCAGGTGCGCAGTATGGTGCCGAGATTGCCGGGGTCCTGCACCCGGTCGAGGGCGAGGACGAGGTTGGACCGGAAATAATCAGGCCCGGGCAGAGCGGCAGGCTCGGGGATGCGGAAGAAGGCCACGACGGGCGGGGTGGCGCTGAGGCGCGTAAGCTCGCGCAGGGTCGCGGGGCGCGACGGCACAAGCTCGGCATCGGAGCCGAACGCCCGGCCGTGCCCGGCGAGCCACTCCTCCGAGGCGAAGACGTAGGCGGCGCTGTAGGCTACGGCCAGCTCGAGCACGCACTTTGTGCCCTCGGCCAGAAAGAGCCCGGTTCGGCGGCGCCCCTTGGCAT
>JAICZO010000346.1 GCA_029057255.1 Muribaculaceae bacterium
TTTCATGGTCAACTGCTCGTATGGCAACGCCCTCCGACTCGCTCCCAACGACTCGATTAAAGACGTGATTGTCCGCACCGCCGACAACCTCATCTCCCGCTTCGACAACCGCATCGGCTGCATCCGTTCGTGGGACTTCGGCCCCTGGAACTACCCCGTCATCATCGACAACATGATGAACCTGCAGCTCCTCTTCAACGCATCGCGTCTGACAGGCGACAGCAAATACCGCGACATCGCCCTCAAACACGCCGACAAAACAATCAAATGCCACTTCCGCCCCGACTACACCTGCTACCACGTAGTCAGCTACACCCCTGACGGACAGATTGAAAGCAGAGGCACATTCCAAGGCAAGGCCGACGAATCGGCTTGGGCGCGCGGACAGGCATGGGCCCTCTACGGATACACCGAGTGCTACCGCGAAAGCAAGCGCGAAGAGTACCTCAACCAGGCCCGCAACATCGCCGCCATGATTATGAAGCGCAACATCGCGCCCGACCTCGTACCCTACTGGGACTTCGACGCTCGCGATGCCGCCGACTCTCCCCGCGACGCTTCGGCAGGCGCACTCTACGCCTCGGCCCTCATCGAGCTCAGCACACTCGTGCCCGCAAAAGAAGGCAAAAAATACATGCAATATGCCGAGAAAATCCTCAAGACTCTCGCAACCGACGCATACACGGCAAAACTCGGCGAAAACGGCGGCTTCGTACTGATGCACTCCACAGGCTCGCTGCCCCACGGCTCCGAAATCGACACTCCCCTGAGCTACGCCGACTACTACTACCTCGAGGCACTGCTGCGCCTGCGCCGCGTCAAAGCCGGACTCCCGGCAGCTGACTGGACTACAATCAACTAACCCTACATATAGTCTTAGCTACTTTTTGGTTTACCGCGACGGGTCACGAAGCATCGTGCCCCGTCGCCATTTTATTATGCCGGGACACGAACCATCGCGGCCTTCATAGCGTTGTAAGAATATATTTCATATATAAAACCTTATAGCTTATGAAACTCCGCTACATCACCTTTTTCGCCGCACTGGTGTTGCTCTTCGGCATCTGCGCCGTATCCTCATGCTCGAAAACCGACCGTTTCGCCGGATCCTGGCAAAGTAACCCCGAACGCCTAACAGGCATCCCCGGAGTGGCCGACGCCTCGGCTGTATACACACTCGACCTCGCGCCCCTCGACGGCGACAACCACAACGGCGGAGTCAACATCTCGGCTGTGATAGAAGCCGAGATACCCGAAAGCGCCATAGCCGGCTTCGACCAGACATACGCCACAAGCATAGCCGCAACAGCTATGGTGACAGGCCACTACACCATCGAAAAAGACGATGACAACGACATACTGCTGCACTTCGACCCCTCGTCGCTCAAGGTCAACGTCGACCCGTCAGGAGTCACATTCTCACAGAACCTCCTCTCGGGCGCACAGCAGCCACTGGTCGACTCCCTGTCGGCAGCAGCAGCCGACCGCATGCGCATAGCGCTGACACCCGTCATGCGCGACGCCTTCAACCGCTTCATCAAGATTGAAGACATCAAAGTGCACCACTCCGACATCATGTCCTGCGAACTCGACGACCGCGACTATACATTCCGCCGCGTAGGAGCATCCGACTGAACATCCAAAGCACATAAACCGACGAGCACCCTTGCCCGCCTCGACATCATGCTGTAAAACTTGGCATAAAAACTCATACATTCAACAGCTTTCATTAATTTTGCAAACGGTGTAAAACTTATGGCTCTATACTCCTACATAGTCACCCGAAATGATAACATTCTTATTCATATTAGGCATTATATATGTCATTGCCAAAATCTCCAGCACGAGTGTCTGGAGCGGATGGCATCCGCCTCGTAGGCGTAGGAAACGCTATAGACAGAGAAAGAAACCACATGGTTTGCCTTGGTTGGGCGGCTCGATGAAACGCAAAAGAACAAAGTATTATTGGGATGATTAAGTCAGCTGTGGCGTTTTCGTCTTTTAGAGCATAAAAATGTGTCACGCGCGAGTAGAGGACGCCTCCGATGCGCCGCGGCTAATAATCGGCGGCCTTCGGACGCCTTTCCCGATGGGGACACCTTTTCCGGGCACACCTCCGCTCCGCTTCAGTGTACCCGGCTACGAATAATCGTCGTCCTCCGGACGACACGTAGATATGTGACAAATAGCGTGTTATAGCATTACGCAGACGTCCGCAGGACGTCGATTATTCGTAACCCCGGCCACCGTAGCGGAGCGAAGGTGTCCGGGGGGGGCGAAACAAATACGCAGACGTCCGCAGGACGACGATTATTCGTAACCGGCCACCGTAGCGGAGCGAAGGTGTCCGGGGGAGGCGAAACAAATACGCAGGCGTCCGCAGGCCGCCGATTATTCGTAACCCCGGCCACCGTAGCGGAGCGAAGGTGTCCGGGGGTATATGCGAAACAAATACGGAGGCGTCCGAAGGCCGCCGATTATTCATAACCCCGGCCACCGAAGCAAAGCGTAGGTGTCCGGGCATATCCTGCGTAGTGGGAATATCTTCCGCAGCTAATCGATTTTACATTTCAACCGACTTTTGCGGCGCATCCCCGAAAACAATCTGTCCCGGCTGAAATTGAAAATCGCCTGCAAGTCGATGACTTACAGGCGATTAACCCTAAAAGGGTCGGGGTGAGAAGACTCGAACTTCCGACCTCCACGTCCCGAACGTGGCGCGCTGCCAACTGTGCTACACCCCGATTGGCTAAGCGAGTGCAAATTTAGACATTTTTTTCGAGGCCACAAAATATTTCGGCGAGCAATCTCATTTTTTTATTATTTTATACCTTCCCTTTATACCTTCCCCGAAAAAAGGCACCCGCTTCCGGGCTGTGGAAGCGGGTGGACGTATCTGAGGGTCGCTTTGTTTTATCGGCGGATAAACTTGGCTGCACGTGTGGTGCCGTCAGCAAGCATCTCGACTCTGATGTAGAGTCCGGCCGCTGTCGGAGCGTTCTGGCCGAGGCTGAGGCCTGCGGCGTTGTAGTAGCGCACTGCCACGACTGCTGCGTCGCTGCCTGCGACTGCTTCGGTGATGCCTGTCACGGGTGCGTTGATGTCGACGGGCGAGATGCCTGTGTGTGTCGGAACGACGGGGGCGATGGTACCGTCGGCATTGAAGTACATGCGGTCGATGCAGACTTCGCGGTGTGTGCCTGCTTCTTTGCTTGCGTAGCTCTTGTTGATGCGGTGGTAGACGATATACCATTCGTCACGGCCGGGTATCTGT
>JAICZO010000347.1 GCA_029057255.1 Muribaculaceae bacterium
GTCTGGTTGCTCTCCGACGATGCAAACTGGTAGGCGCGGCCGTCGTCGTCGACGAAGACAGTCTGGTCGCGGCTCATGGCGTTGTTGGGTCGGAAGCTTCCCAGATATGTGAAGGGGCCTGTGGGGCTGTCGGCTACGGCAACACCTGCTGCGGCCTTGCTGTAGTCGGCGCTCTCGACATGTGCCCACATGACGAATTTACCTGTCTTGGGGTTGTATACAACCTTGGGGCGCTCGAGCACCTTGGAGGGGTGCAGGTCGCTGTCGGGGTTCTGCTCGGCGGGGAGCACGACGCCCTCGAAAGTCCAGTTGACCAGGTCGGGCGACGAGTAGCAGCTGACGCCGGTCACGTCAGTGCGGTAGCACTCCCAGGTAGCCCACTCGGGGAGTATAGTCTTGCCTTTCTTGTACTCACCGTAGAGGTAGTACTTGCCGTTGTGGTAGAGCATTCCGGCGCCGTGGGCGTTGATGGGGTTGCCTGCGGTGTCGAGCCACTGCTCGCCCTGCACGGGAGCCTTGTCGGCCGCAGCAGCAGATACCGCTGCCGATACCAACATTACTCCGGCCAGGAATATGCGCATTAGTTTTTTCATGAAGTATAATTACAGATGTGTTATGTTGTCGGATGCGGTATCAGAAAAGATCGTATGTGCGGATCTCGTCGCGCCAGTGGTGGTCTTTGGGGAAGGGCTTGCCGTTCCATGCCTTGCGCGATGTCCAGGGCTGCTCGGCATCGGTCCAGAAGGGGTGCGATGCGGGGAGGCCGAGGGGAAGGAATGCGAGCGAAGTCATGTAGAGGCTGCCTTTGTTGGTGTACCAGTCGGCGACGTTGGGCTGACGGCCGGCGAAACCGATTGTGAGGTAGCCGCCTTCGTTGAAGTTCTCCTTGCCGTCGAACATGTTGTGCATCACCGTGGTGAGGGCGCCGCGCACCTGGCCGTGAGTGAGGCCTGCGGGGAGCTTGCCATACCATGCCATCAGCGCCAGGGGCTGCATTGTGGCCATGCGGTAGGGGATAGAGCGGCCGAAGACGGGGAAGGTGCCTTCGGGCGAGATGAGGCGCTCGAGCACGATGCTGAACTTCTGAGCGCGCTTGAGGGCACGCTTGTGGTACTGGCCGTAGTGGATGCGTGTGTAGCGGCCCGAGTCCTTCATGGCCTGGAGTGTCTCGAGGTACATGGGGTGGAAGACGTAGCTGCTGTAGTAGTCGAAGGCGAACGAGGGGCCGTCGGCATACCAGCCGTCACCGGTGTACCACTCCTCGACCTTGCGGATGGCCGAGTTGATGCGGTATTCGTCGCAGTCGGCACCGGCCTTGGCGAGGAGGCTCTCGATGGTCGACGAGAAGAGCACCCAGTTGGTGTAGGGCGGGTCTACGCGGCGGAGCTGCGAGAATTCTTCGATGTAGCGTGCTTTGGTGGTGTCGTCGAGGGGCATCCAGAGGGCGTCGTAGCCGCGGAGGAAGCTCTCGGCGATATAGGCGGCGTCAACGAGGGCCTGGCCGTGGCCGCGCCATCCGAGGTAGTCAGGCGACGCTGGGTCGACAGCGTTCTTGTAGCTCTTGAGGGCGAGGTCGCGGAGCTCGGCGCGCTTGGCGCCTTCGGCTGTGCCGTCATCGGGGAGCGAAATCCAGGGGGCGATGCCTGCCATCAGGCGACCGAAAGCCTCCATGTATGTCACCTTCTTGTCGCGGCCGTCCCAGTTGGGGCTGACTTCGACGAGCATGTTCTGCTGGAGCTTGCCCTCGGCCATGTTGCTGAGCACGGGGTGTGCCATGCGGTATGCGAGTTCGGTCCAGTAAGCGCGGTCTTTGTTGGTGTCTTTCTCGAGGAAGCGTACATACTCGCAGGCGGCGAGGAGGAAGGCGCCTGTGCCGAAGTCGGCCACAGAAGTCTTGTCGACAACCTGACCGGGTATTGCTTTCTCGCCGATGGGCTGCACGTATCCGATGCTGCCGTCTTTCTGGAGAGCGATTTTGTTGAGGTAGTTCCAGCCTTTGCGGGCTGCCTCGGTGTACTTGGCGTCTTTGAGATAGCCGTTGTTGATACCCCAGAGGAGGCCGTATGTGAAGAAGGCCGTACCCGAAGTCTCGTATCCGGGGGCAATCTCCTCGTCCATCATCGAGCGGCTCCAGTATCCGCCGGGCTGCTGCAGAGCGGTTACAGCGTCGGCGAGGCGTACGTACTTATCCTCGAAGAACTTGCGGTGCTTGTAGTCGGCGGGGAGGTCTTTGAGGACCTTTGCGAGTCCGGCGAGCACCCAACCGTCGCCGCGAGCCCAGAAGTCTTTCTTGCCGTTGGCGGTCTTGTGCTTGGGGTATACATACTTGCCGTCGCGGAAGTAGAGACCGGTCTCTTTGTCGAGCATGATGCTGTCGCTGACGGTGATGTATGTGTAGAGTTTGTCGAGATACTTGTCGTTGCCTGTGATGTGGTAGAGCTTGGTCATGACGGGCATCACCATGTAGAGGCCGTCGGCCCACCACAAGTAGTCGTTCTGAGGTGTCGACATCTGGTACTCCATTACTTCGCGCGCACGCTTGATGCGGCGGTCGTCGGGGAGGACGCGGTAGAGGTCGGCGTATGTCTGGAAGCATATCTGCCAGTCGCCGAAGAGGACGTGGCGGTCAGTTTCGCCGTAGTCATACTTCCACTCAGCGCGGTTGTCGCTGCGGGCGCCTTTCCAGTTGTTGTGCTCGGCCCAGCGCTGCGAGTAGTCGAGGTAGTCCTCGTTGCCGGTGAGGAAGTAAGCTTCCATGTTGCCGGTGTGGTATGCGGCGTTGTGCCAGAAGGGAGTGGCTTCGGCCGGATGGCTCTTCTGCCATGCGGTGTTCACCTTGTCGATAGTGGCGCGAACCTGCTGGGCTTCGGTGGGTTTAGCCGCCGAGGCAGACAGCATGGCCGCTCCTGCAAGAATGAGTAAAGCGGTTTTTTTCATGGTTTATGTGATAGTAATTAATATTCTGTGACAAAGATACGAAATTTTTATAAAATGGTAGCAAAAAACAGAGGGCTGCGTGCACTGTGTCACTGTTAAAAAAAACGACGGAGAGCCCGGCGCAGTGCCGGACTCTCCGTGTTGCTTATTGTCTGCTATCAGATTTCGTAAGCTGCGAGCTGAGCAGCGTCGAAGTTGTCGATAAATTCGCAGTGGCGGGCAACTTCAGCCTGTACCATCTTGGTGTAGACGGTGGCGGTGTTGCGGAATGCTTCGTTGGTCTTGGCGTCCTGGAGCACGAGGTATGTCTCATATACACATCTCAGAGCCCACCAGA
>JAICZO010000348.1 GCA_029057255.1 Muribaculaceae bacterium
GCGCACCATAGCGTTGCTGCCCTTGACGTAGAGCACGGTCATGGGAGCCTTGACGACAACGTTGATGCCTTCGCCTACCATGCCGGGGTCAGCGCCGAGGAGGGCGTCGAAACCGTCGAGAATCATGGGAGGATTGGCTTCGAAAGTGCTTACATTGCTCTTCTCGCCGTCTTTGACCGCGATAGCTTTGACAGTAGTCTTTTCCCAGATGTTGAGGGGAGCGTTGTACACACTGCTTTCTGCTGTAGGCTCGGTGCCGTCGACAGTGTAGTGAATGCTTGCGCCTTCAGTCTCGCATGCCATCTCGATGGTGTAGCCATAGTCACCCTCTACCATTGTGATGGTGGGCTTGGCAACCTTGGGAGCTGATGCCTGGTCGAAAGATGTCCAGGTGAGATTGTAGATGGACGTGCGGTCTGCGTTTTTTTCGCTGTTAGACGGCGAGAGGTTCGTGATGAAGATAGTGAAGTCACCTTCAACATTGAAGTCGTCAGAAGTGAAGCTGTAGATGCCATTTTGGGTGACTCCTGTTTTGGACAGGGTCTGAGTCTTTACAATCTTGTCATTCTGCTTGATGTCAATCTCAAGCTTGACAGAGGTGTCTTTGAAAGTGTTGGAGTAGTTGAACGAAAGCGTGCCGACACCGCCTTTCAGTACGGGAGAAGTTACGGTTCCGACTGCTGTTGTTTTGCCATTTAGAGTGGGAGCCATGTAGTCTTTCCCACCGTCTTTTACTTTCACAACAGCGCAATTGACAAGTTGCCACTGGGCTGTTGTATTTACAGAGTTGTAGCCGGAATTTGCCGTAAGCGTGTTGAAGTCCGCCGCGTTCTGCGCAGACATCGACATGCTACCGACAAAGAGGGCAGTCGCGAGTAATAGTTTTTTCATAAGCGTAATGATGATTTGGTGATTATGTCTGATAAAGAGCGTAAAAGATTTGCCACAAATATAATGATTAAATGCGAGAAACGCAAAACAAAATACGCGACGCACAAGCTTCGGTACTTAGGCGTCGCGTATTGCAAGCTGAATATTAGAAGGGATTATTTGCGGGATTAGTGAGTCTGCTCATATTTGAGTGTCATCGAGGGCTGGTCGCAGACTTCAGCGGGGCCGAAGTACTG
>JAICZO010000349.1 GCA_029057255.1 Muribaculaceae bacterium
CGATGTGTAGAAGAGACAGTTGTTGCTGTTGCTGCTGCTCCTGTTTGTCCTGTTCCTGCTTGTCCTGCTGCTGGTCCTGATTCTCCTGCTCCTGCTTTTTGAGCTGGGCCAGGCGCAGATTCTCGCGGGTGAGCATATTGTCGGGATTTATGCGGAGCGCGCTCTTGTACATCTCGATGCTGCGGTCGTACTGCTCGTCGTTGAATGCCATGTTGCCGAGGTTGTACAGCGACTTCTCGGCGATGCCGATGTCGTAGTTCTTGGCATCGGGTATCACTTCCTCGAAGAGCGCCGTGGCGGCGACGCGCGGGTCGTTGGCAGTGCCCTTGTTGTCGTCAGACTGTAGCTGCAGCAGGGCCACAGCCTTGTTGTATCGGCCGCGTATCGAGCCGGCGTTCACCTCGAGCGCCTTGTCGTACATCTCGAGTGCTTCGTGGTACTGTTCTTTCTCGAAGGCCTTGTTGCCGCTGCGGATTGCGTTGCGCTCGGCCTTGTATGATTTCGACGGAGTGTCGTACTTCGACTCCACTGCCGGCGGCGCGGCCTGAGCCTCGGCTTCGGGCTGCGCCTGCTGCTGTTGCTGCTGCGCGTCAGCGGCCGACATCGACAGGTCCTGAGCCGCGACGGGGAGGGCAGCGGCCATCAGTATGGCGAGTATTGCTGTTTTTTTCATCGTTTGTTCTCCTTTCCGGCTTTATTGTCCTCTTTTGTGAAGAAGTTGATGCCCTTGAGCCAGCTTATCTTGCGGTTGACGACGAAGACGTCGGCGAGCAGGAAGAGGAAGGCAAGGAACGCGAATGTGGGGAACTGCTCGGCGCCGGCCGAGTACGACACGGTGCTGAACTCTGATTTCTGAAGCTTGTCGAGCTGGCTCTCGAGGTCGCCGAGCGCCGAGGGAGAGGCGCCGTTGACGTATATGCCGTCGCCTGCTTCGGCTATCTTGCGTGCGAGCTCTTCGTTGAGGCGGGTCACCACGGGGGTGCCTTCGGCTGTTGCGAAGCCCGGCAGCACGGTGCCCTGAGGCGTGCCGAGACCTATTACGTCGATCTGTATGCCGTTCTCGGCGGCGAGTTTGGCCGTCTCGATTGCCGCGCCTTCGTGGTCTTCGGCGTCGGTTATGAGGATGATGGCCTTGTGCATGTCCTCGGCGGGCGAGAAGCCGTTCATGGCCATCTTGATGGCGCCTGATATGTCGGTGCCCTGATATGTTATCAGCGAGGGATTCAGCTCGTTGAGATACATCTTGGCCGTGTAGAAGTCCGATGTCAGCGGCAGCTGCATCTTGGACTGTCCGGCGAAAATCACAAGACCCACCTTGTCGTCGTCAAGACGGTCGACAAGCTTCTCGAGCAGCAGGCGTGCGCGGTCGAGGCGGCTGACACCGTCGGGGCGCTCTGTCGACGAGGCGAGCATCGAGTTGGATACGTCGAAGGCTATCATCACTTCGATGCCGGCGCTTGTCTCCTGCTGTTCCTTGGCACCGGCGCGCGGACGGGCGAGCATGATGACGAGGGCTGTGAGAGCCAGCATGGCCAGTATGAACTTGACGGCCGGGGTATACTTGGATGCGTCGGGCATGAGCGCTGCGATTACTTCGGGGCGACCGAAGCGGCGCAGTCTCGCCCTTCTCGATGCCCTTGCCGCGGCGAATGCGAGCACGAACAGAGGCACCAGGAGGAGCAGGTAGAGATATTGCGGATGAGCGAAGTCAAACA
>JAICZO010000035.1 GCA_029057255.1 Muribaculaceae bacterium
CCATGTCGGCCTTCACGGCCTGTGTGGCAGTGAGCTGGTCGGGGGTGTCCTCGTATATGAACGAAGCCTCAAGCTCGTTCTGCATGTATGTGTCGGGCGAGAATGCGAATCCTTTCTCGTCGCGTCGGGCGGCGTAGAGCTTTATCAGGTCGCGGGCTATGTCCTTGAGCTTGCTCTTGGTGCGGTCCTTGATTTTCTGCCATGCCCCCGAGCCTATGCGGTTTATCTTAGGCGGCACACCCTCCTTGCCGCGGTATTTGGCGAGCTTGTGCAGCGAGTGTATCGACACGAACAGGATGTCGTTGTTCTGGTACACGAGTTTTATCACTTCCTGCATCTTGCCGTTGATGTTGGTGCGGAGCAGTCCGGCGAATCGGCCTACGCCGTGGTCGACATGCACGATGTAGTCGCCCGGCTCTATCTGTCCGAGCTCGCGCAGCGACAGTGCGAGCTTGCCCGAGCGGGCACGGTCGCTCTTGAGGGTGTATTTGTGGAAGCGGTCGAAAATCTGATGGTCGGTGAAGACGCACAGCTTCGACGCGTGGTCGACGAAGCCCTCGTGGAGGGTGCCGTCGACGGCCTCGAAACTGATGTTGTCGCCGCGGTCGGCGAAAATCTCGCGCAGGCGGCCGAACTGACGTGCGTTGTCGGAGAGTATGCACAGCCGGTACCCTTCTTTCTGAAAGCGGGTGAAGGACTCGGCGATGACGTCGAAGTTCTTGTGGTAGATGCCCTGCGGCGTGCAGTCGAACTGTATCGTGGCTGCGGCACGGCTGCGTGCCGGGGTGCCGTCCTCGCCCGGCTTTGCCGCCGTGAAGGTCAGGCGACGGAAGGCTGAGAGGGCGGTGGCGAAGGCCTCGGGGTCGATGACCAGCTCGTGGGCGTCGGCGTCGCCATCCTCTGTCAGCAGGGTGAAGGCCGACATGCCCGCGCCTGCTATGGCGCGTATGCGCTCGAGGGTGAAGCTCTCGTTGCGTATGGCGATGAGGCTGTCGGGGTTGATGAAGTCGAGCAGCGACTTGAGGTGCCCCCGGTGGCTGACGTTGGCCGTGATGTCGACGCTGTCGAGGCGTGCCTCCGACAGCTGTGTCTCGACGTTGAAGGAGCGTATCGAGTCAATCTCGTCGCCGAAGAAGTCGAGGCGCACGGGCAGCTCGGCCGAGTAGCCGTATATGTCGAAGATAGAGCCGCGGATGGCATACTGCCCCGGCTCGTAGACGTAGTCGGTCTCTTTGAATCCCTTGTCTTTAAGCCACTTCTCGACATCGGCCATGTCGGCTGCCTTGTCTTTGCCGAGGGTGAGGGTGTGTGTGCGCAGGTCCTCGCGCGAGGCCACGCATTCGGCCAGAGCCTCGGGGTAGGTCACGACGAAGCGCACGTCGCCGGCGGCGAGTCTGCCGAGAGCCTCGGTGCGCAGAATCTGGTTGGGCGGGTCGACCTGCCCGTATTTGATGTCGCGGCGGAAGCCCGACGGCAGCATGGCCACGGCCTCCTCGCCGGCGAAGCGGCACAGGTCGAAGTAGAGATAGCCGGCGTCGTCGAGGGAGTCGCCGATGACAATGACAGGCGACTTGCTCTCGAGCGCCGAGAGCATCAGAGCCGCCGACGAGCCTGCCAGGCCTGTCGCCGTGCCGCAGTGCGAGCACACGCTTGCGAGTGCCCGGCGTCGTGCGGCGGGCATGATGAGCGACCTTATCTCGGCGAGAGTCATATGATGCGGGCTTTATATCCCTTCGACGTAAGGAACCGCAGCACGTCGTTGCGACGGTCGCCCTGGATGAGTATCTCTCCTCCGCGGGCCGAGCCGCCGGTGCCGAGCGAGCGCTTCATCTGCGAAGCCACGTCGGCGACAGCGTCGTCGTCGATGGTGAAGCCGGTGACGATGGTCGCACATTTCCCGGCACGTCCCTTGCGCTCGAATACGATGTCGAGGCGCCCGCTCTGAGCGGGAGCCTCGTCGACAGGCGCCGGAGCGGCCTCGGTAGTGTTCTCTTCAGGGGGCAGCTCTTCTTTCAGAGCTGCCAGTCTGTCAAGCCAGTTACTCTGCATAATAGATGGTGTCGGATATGGCCGGGGTGTTGTGAGCCTCGCTGATGGCTGTTATGAGAGCCGCGCGGGCCTGATCCTCGACCGGTACGTTTTTGAGGAAAAGCAGCGCCGAGTCGGCGTCGGCGGCGATGGCAGCCTGGAGGCTGCGTGCCGCAAATGCCGTGTTGGCTTCCTCGCCCGATGTGTTGTTCTCGCTCAGACGCATGAACACGAGCGACAGGCGGCACAGCTCCTCGACAGACATGCTGCCGAAGCGGTCGCCCAGAATCATGCTGTCGCACAACTCCTGTGCGACGGCATAACGTCCGTTGGCGACAGCGTGCTCCGCCTGTTCGAGCGGTGAGACATCGCTGCCCGTGCCGGCGCACCCCTGGATGAGGCATACGCACAGCAGGGCTAATGACGAAAGTATGATAAGAAAACTTTTCAAGCGGTAGTGTTGTTTAGTCGTTTATTCCTGATTGACGGTCTGTGTTGTATCGGCATCTGTCCGGGTGATGACCTCGCGCAGCGACCTGTTGGCGGCATTCTGCCAGTCGGCTTCGCCCGGGCTGTCGGCATTGGCCTCGGTTATGTTGTACTGACGCTCCACATTGTCGCCGGCGGGAGTGTCGACATGCGTGTTGGCGTCGAACCATCCTATATAGTATAGAGTCGCCACGGCGATAGTGGCCACGATGATGCCTATTACTACCCAGACCCACAGGCCTGATGATTTTTTGCGGTATTGAGTTGCCATAGTCTTGACGTATTGGTTGATATACATCAATCAAACGCCGCGACCGTGGCAAAAGTTCTCAGAGGTTGTCGACGCTGTCGGCGAAGTCGTACATCAGGAGCGCGGCCTGAGCGGCTTCGGTGCCCTTGTTGCCGAGTTTGCCCCCGCAGCGGTCGAGGGCGTCCTGCTCGCAGTCGACGGTGAGTACGCCGAAGATGACGGGTATGTCGCACTCGCTGTTGAGATGTGTTATGCCCTGAGTCACGCTCTGGCACACGTAGTCGAAGTGAGGAGTGCCGCCGCGGATTACACAACCGAGCACGACGATGGCGTCGTAGAGTCCGGTCTCGATAAGCTTGGATGCAGCGAATGTAAGCTCGACGGCACCGGGCACGGCGAAGGTGTCCACGTCGTCTTTGCCCAGACCTGCGCGCTTGAATTCGTCGAGCGCTCCGGCCAGCAGAGCGTCGGTTATATGTTTGTTCCACAGTGTGCTTACCACAGCCACACGCATGTCGCGTGCGATGGGGAAGGGTGTTGTCGGTGCGTTGCCGGGAGTTGACATATCGTTGAAGTAGTTATTTGGTTTAAGTTTTGGGTTTTCCGGTCAGTTTATGAATTGCCACTTCTGCGAGAGCTGTGCCGCGGCATCGTTGGCTGAGCGTGCGGCCGCGCCGAGAATCTTCTCGCGTACTTCGGCCGACGGTCCTTCGAGGTCGGCATCGGTCAGCCCCTGGCTTGCTATCGAGGCCACGGCTCCGGCTATGGCGCCCGAGTTCCAGAGCATGGTGCGGCATGTCGCGGCGGGGATGTCGACCGAGCTCATCTCCTTGCCGGTGTAGTAGCTTATGCGCTCGTTGGCGGCGTCGACGCTTATCAGCGACCGGCAGTAGAAGTCGATATGGTCGTGATATGCCGACTCGGTGTTGTCGATGCCGAATATCAGCTTGAGGTCGACATTGCGTGCCACCACGACGTTTGCGGCCTCGAGGTTCTCGAGGATGGCGGGCATCACCCGTGTAATGCGCGGCTCCTGCTGCGGCATGAATCCGGGCAGATATATGAGGATGGCCTTGCGCTCGGCGCAGTGGCTCAGGAAGCGCTGCAGCCTCACGCGTGTGCGGGCGTCGATGGCATAGTGGCCGCCGAAGAGCACGATGTCGCCTTCGTCGACCCTCGGCCAGACGATGTCGAAGCCGTCGTCGGGGTATTTGCAGTAGCGTGTCAGTGCCGTCGGCGCGCTCTCGGCATCGGGCGATGTGAAGACATTGAGCGGTGTGCGGCCGTCGGTATACCGGTCGAGGGAGTCAAGTTTGACGCCGTTGTTATTGAGGTAGTCGGCCACGATGTCGCCTACGGGATCGGCCGAAGCCTCCGATGCCATGATGACTTCAAAGTCATCATGCGCCAGGATGGCGGCGGCGTTGACGACGCGACCGCCCGGCATGGAGCCGAAGGTGCGGCCGTCCGGGCCGATTACGATGTTGAGCGAGCACTCTCCGATGCAGATTATACGTTTCATGACTTATTCTTTAGCTCTTGCCGTCACTCCGAGATAGCCGCCGTGATGGCGCTTGGCATAGTCGGAGGCGGTGAAGCCTATTATTTTCATAACATTCACGACAAGGATATCGCCTATGACGGTCATCATCGTTGTGGATGTGGTGGGGGTCAGGCCGAGGGGGCATACTTCGGGAGCGCCGCCAGTCAGCAGGGTTATGTCGGCGGCCTGGGCGAGGGGGCTGTCGGCGGCTCCGGTGATGACTATCACCGGGATGTCGGCATAGAGGCCGTGCATAAGCTCTATCAGCTCGATGATCTCGCGGGTCTTGCCGCTGTTCGAGATGAGCAGGACGATGTCGTCGGGCTGCATCACGCCAAGGTCGCCGTGCTGGGCTTCGCTCGGGTGCAGGTTTACGGCCGGCGTTCCGGTCGACGAGAATGTCGTGGCGATGTTCATGGCAATCTGCCCGGCCTTGCCCATTCCGGCAGTGACAAGCTTGCCGCCGCGGCGGTGCACGCGTTCGACAATAGCCTCGACGGCAGCATCATAGGCATCGCTGACAGGAATCGACATTATCGCGTCGCTCTCGGCGCGCAGTATGTCGCGCATTGATTGTTTAACGTCCATAAACTGCTGTGGTTTTTGAAATCAGATACAAAAGTAGCAAAAAAAGTCATTCGATGGTCACAACGAACGAAAAATCGCTGCCCGGCTGAGCCAAATCAATCGTGCCGCCGGTGAGTCGGCCGTCATGCACGCTGCATTTCATGCCCTCGTGCCGGAGGGCGGCGTCGGCGGGCTGCACGCTGTAGGTGCCGCGCGCTCCCTGCGCTATGTGGCGGCTGTAGAGAAGCCTGCTCACATGCCCCATAGTCATGCGGAAATTAATCTCGACGACAGGCGCGAGGGCATAGCCGTCGGCCTCGACGGCCATCATGTCGACCCCGAGAGGCCCGCGGTAGTGCGGTGCCACGGCGGTCAGCACCGAGGGCAGCTCGGCACGGACGGCATCGAGGCGCTCGCGCGGAATAAAGGCCGTGATGGCAGTCTCAAGCTCTTGCTGCGTAGCGAGGACGTTGCCGGCATATGCACCGAGCTTGTTGTTGCGGAACAGGGAGTAGCCGTCGAAGTCGCAGCCGCCGTCAGTCATGGTGAAGAGCATGGCGAAGTCGAGGCGCTTGTCCATCAGCGGCTCTGCCATGACAGAGCCTTGGCGCCTTATCATGCCTTCGACCGAGGCTATGCGGCTCTCAAGGCGGTCGGCGGTGATGACCGTCAGACCGCGGCCTGATGAAGACCAGGGCAGTTTCAGGACGGTTCCGCCCGGCGTGCGCTCGGAGAACCGTCTCAGCTCGTCGGCGCTCCTTATCTCCTCGGCCGCCAGGGCGACGGAGAAGGGCAGGCGCTCGGCAAGCAGTCTTGCGGCGGCAGCGGCGGTGCGGCGGTGCGAGATGTCGCGTATCATGGCCAGGGTGCTGTCGTCGGGTAGCTGCGCGGGGCCGAAGCCGAGGTCTGTCAGAATCTTGCGTGTCGCACGAGACCATCCCCAGGGAGCCGGGACAAGGCTGTCGGCATTGCCGTCGAAGAGTGCGGCGCTCAGCCCGAAAGTGTCGCGCATCTGCCGTAGCCATCCGGCGTTGACGCCTTGCACCGCCACAACATCGCGGTTGTCGCAGTACCACATCGGCAGGGTGGCGCCGGAGCGGCGAAGCTGTGCCGCGGCAGGGGGTGGGGTATAGCCGGCTTTGTCGCAGGCAAGAGCGAGGTCGTTCTCGGGCAGAAATATATGCAGATGTCGGCTCATAGTGTTTGGAGACTGTCTGTTATGCTTAGAGAATAACGGACAGCATGTCGTGACATTTTTCGGTTATAATTTTTTAACACAAAGGTAGATGTAATAAAAGTTAACCCATGTTAAAATATTGTATATTATATTTATTCTGTTTTTATTTGCAAAATAAATGCCTAAGCCATGAAAAAACTGATTCTCATAGCCATTATCATCGTAATTGAGCTATTGCACTTTGATTGCAGAGCCGATTACTATAGAACTGCACGGATAAGAAATGCTGAAATACAGAATGAAGAAATTGTCGGTTTTATAAAGGACGTAATAATCCCCTTAGCTAAATCTATAAACTTTACGCCCCGGAAGGACGACATATTTCTTGAGTTTAATAAGCGCGAAAAGGAAGATATAATTGATGTCGATATAACTCTGTATAAAGATTTGGGCTTTAACGACTATGACGGCAAATTTGATGTCGGAGACAGACAATATGTCGCATATATCGACTCGTTTCCGGTCTTTATCAGTTCATATATAGACAGACAGCCTTTCGTCAAACGATCAAAACGCATATTTAGAGACAACCCATATATACATGTCCTTGATAAATCAAGCGATGTGAGAATGATAACGCACACCGGGTTGGTTATAAATGACGCATGTGTGTCCTGGCGCTTCAAGTTTGTCAAAGGCGAGCTAATTTATATCGGTATCGAAGAGTGGACTAATTGGTTCGAAGACGTTGACCGAAGCACATTGAAACCGTCGCATGTTCATAACCCGGCACCCGGTGAAGGTAATTATTATTATACTGCTCCGATAAGAAATGCTGAAATACAGAATGAAGAGATTGTTGACTTTATACAGGATGTAATAATTCCGTTAGCAAAATCAATCGAGTTTACTCCTTTGAGAGACGACATATTCATTCAGTTCTATAAGACCGATAACGATACAATTGATGTTGTCGTGGTTTTACATAAAGATTGTGGCTTTACCGACTACTACAGAGAGTTTGATGTAGGGCCACTAAGACAATATGTCACATATATCGACTCGTTTCCGGTCTTTATCAGCTCATATAAAGACAATCCATCTGATAAAGAATCATCAATCGACTTTAAAAACAATCCATATCTACGTGTTCTTGATAAATCAAGCGATGTGAGAATGATAACCCATACAGTGCAGTCAAAGAACGATGCGTGTGTCCTTTGGGGCTTCAGTCTTGTCGATGGCGAGCTTATTTACAATGGCAGGGAAGATAGGGCTGATTGGTTCAAAAATTATGAGCCAAGTTTATTAAAACCGAACAAATTGCGAGTAAAGCGTATCAAGGCAGTGCCGACCGGAGAGGTGATGCATCCTTTCAGGATTGAATAACCCCGCACACCTTCGCTCCGCTACGGTGTGCCCGGAAAGTATGCCCACCGGCAACGGGCGTCCGAAGGGCGCCGATTATCAGGCGAGGCTGCCAGTCACGCGTGACACATTTTACATAGAGACAAAAAAATGACGCCGGGTGAATCCGGCGTCATTTTTTTGGGGGTCAGTCTGTATCGGGTCAGCGGATTGCTACCTTGGCGGTGCTGTTGCCTGCCGATACGATGTAGAGTCCTGAGGGGAGTCCTGCGATGCTGTTCTCGCCGGCTACTGTCGAAGCCTCGCGCACGAGACGGCCTTCGGCCGAGTAGATGCGTGCCGTGCCATTGGTCTCGCCAGTGGTGACGATGATGTCTCTGCCGCGTACACTGATGCTTGTCTGAGTAGCGGCGGCCACGTTCTCAACGCCCGAGAGGTTGACGGTGTTGGTGAAGAGGTCGAGGCGCGGGAAGGCGTCATTGTGGAGGAGTCCGACAAGATGTATCAGAGGTGTTGTGAAGGTGGTAACACCGTCGGTGACAGTGTATTCGTCGCCGTCGATGAGTTCTTCGCCGGTCCAGTTGCCATCCTCGTCGAGCGAGGGCTCGGCAATAAAC
>JAICZO010000350.1 GCA_029057255.1 Muribaculaceae bacterium
GCGTGCGCCTCTGCATCGTGGACCCGACACTATCCGGCGAGATTTTCACAGGCAGCCTTGGCGACGGCAGTCTCGACGACCGTCTGAATGCGCTGACGACAGCCGCAGGGGCTTGTTACCGAATGGCTGGCGACTCTATCGGCTACATCTTCCGCGACAACGATTATTACAAGTAAATATACTAAACCTAAAAATCATCTATGTTAAAAGCCAAGTACATCTACATCCTGCTGATGCTGCTGGGACTTTCCGCCGCAACGACATCGTGCTCTGACGATGACCGGAAATCGGTCAGCCCGACTTTCAGCACCATTACAGTCACTCCCGAGAAGGATGTATACCGTGTCGGCGATGTCGTCACCTGCTCGATAAGCAGACTCAGCGACGGCACGCCCGACCTCAAAGAGTCAAGCTACTGGTGGTATGCCTCATGGTGGTTTGCCGACTCGGAGATGAAAGCCGATTTTCAGGACTTTGACGAGTCGGGCATGAATACATCATCGGAGATCACACTCACCCGGGCCGGAGATGTCACCCTCTATTTCTTCGGCAAACTCGAATTCCCGAATTTCGACTGGCGCAAGGTCGAGATCGGACACACAATCACAGTTGTCGAATAAAGCCGGAACCTGTTCCGCACCAATCACTATCAATCATATGCACATCAATAAAATGCAGCAGCTCCGACGCAGCCTGGCAGTAGCGTTTCTGCTATTGTCGGCAATGGGCGTATGGGCCAACATCACGGTGTCGTTCTCGAAGATACCGCTGAGGCAGGCCTTCAGGGAAATCGAAAAGGTTTCCGACCTACATTTTTTCTATAAATCAACTCTCGAAGAACTGGATGCCACCGTGTCTCTCAACGTCAAGGATGACACCACCGGACAGGCTCTCGACAAGCTTTTTGCGGGCGTACCCCTGAAGTACAAGCTCGAATCCAACGGCGTCGTGGTTGTCTATCATGAGAAGGACGCTCCCGGCAGCGACAAGGCCTCCGACAAGAAGAAGAGCTCAGGCTTCAGCATCAAAGGCATCGTGACCGATGACGAAGGCGAGCCTGTCATCGGCGCTACCGTAAGAATCCGCGGCACGCGCAACGCTGTCGCAACCGACTATAACGGCCAGTACATACTGTCGGACGTCCACAAAGGCGACATCGTCGAAGTCAGTTATATCGGATACGACCCCAAGACGCTGAGTGTGGGAGCGGCAGGCACCTACGACATACACATCACATCCTCGGTGAGTTCGCTCAACGAAGTGGTTGTCGTGGGCTACGGCTCGCAGAAGCGCGTCAACCTGACCGGCGCCGTAAGCGTCATCAAGTCAGAGGATCTCGCCGGACGCCCTACGCAGAACGCCGCATCGGCCATCCAGGGCGCCGACCCGTCGGTAAACCTGACATTCGGGTCCGGCGGCCCCAACTCGGGCTACTCTGTTGATATCCGCGGCGTCGCGTCGATCAACGGCGGCTCGCCTCTGATTCTTGTCGACGGAGTGCAGATGGACCTCACCCGCGTCAACGCCAACGACATCGAGTCGGTCTCCGTCCTCAAGGATGCCTCTGCCGCCGCCATCTACGGCGCCAAGGCCTCGTCGGGCGTCGTGCTCGTAACGACCAAAAGCGGCAGCGAAGACTCCAATCCCCGCGTATCCTTCGACCTCAAGGCCGGCTGGAAGACAGCGACTGCCGACAATGACTATATCACATCGGGCTTCTGGTCGGTGTTCATAAACGACTGGTTCATGTACGAGCACAACGGCTACGGCTTCACCACTTACGACGACTACGACTACGCCGAGCTGTGGATGCGTCTGGGCCAGACAAGCGAGAGCGCCGAGCGCCCCTGGTCGGTGGTGCAGCCCGACAAGTCCTACAAGTACTACGCCAACTTCGACTGGTACAACCACTACTTCAAGAAGAACCGCCCCATGCAGGACTATAACGTATCGGTGACGGGCGGCTCCAAGCG
>JAICZO010000351.1 GCA_029057255.1 Muribaculaceae bacterium
CCCCGCAGCCCCTCAGCCACATATCGCTGCCCGGCCTGTATCCCTGCGGCGAAGGCGCCGGATATGCCGGCGGCATCGTATCGGCCGCCATCGACGGCATCCAGTGCGCGCGCGCCGTGGCCGCCGATCTGGCTTAACGTTTATTAACGGTTCAAAGTGCAGGGCGCCGGCTGTTATACCGTAGAGATTTACTAATTTTGCAAATAATCTCTGAACACTTATGAACAGCAGCAGCTTCGTCGCAATCGACGATCTTAACAAGCAAGAGATGCTCGACCTGCTCGAGCGCGCACGCTACTTCGAGGAGCACCCCAACAGCAAAATCCTCGACGGCCGTGTGGTGGCAACCCTCTTTTTCGAACCCTCTACACGCACCCGACTCAGTTTCGAGACTGCAGTCAACCGCCTCGGAGGTAGAGTGATCGGTTTTTCGGACGCATCGACGTCAAGTACATCAAAAGGCGAGACCCTCAAGGACACTATCAAGATGGTGGCGAACTATGCCGACATCATCGTGATGCGCCACTTCCTCGAAGGCGCCGCAAGATACGCTACCGAAGTGACCGACGTCCCCATCGTCAATGCCGGCGACGGTGCCAACCAGCACCCCTCGCAGACACTGCTTGACCTCTATTCAATACTCAAGACCCAGGGCAGGCTCGAGAACCTCACCATAACAATGGTGGGCGACCTCAAGTACGGCCGCACTGTGCACTCGCTGCTCATGGCCCTGCGCTACTTCAAGCCCGTCTTCAACTTCGTGTCGGCGCCCCAGCTGCGCATGCCCGAAGAATACATCAACGTATGCCGCCGCGAAGGCATCGAGTACCACGAGTACACCGACTTCTCGCAGGAAGTAATCGACAGCAGCGACATCTTATATATGACACGCGTGCAGCGCGAGCGTTTCTCCGACATCATGGAGTACGAAAAGGTCAAGAACCTCTACAACCTGCACAACGACATGCTCGCAACGTCGAAGCCCTCGCTCAGAATACTCCACCCCCTGCCCCGCGTCAACGAAATCGACCGCGACGTCGACGACAACCCCAAGGC
>JAICZO010000352.1 GCA_029057255.1 Muribaculaceae bacterium
CCCCGCTATTGAAACAGGCGGTATATATAAGGTGGAAGTATATGCGGCCGAAGGCTTCGACCTGGCTGCCAAATACGTCGGATGACCGATGGAGAGCTTCCTGCTTTACCGTTTGCCGGGGCATGACAGCTTCGTTAGGCTCGGTCTCACGGCATCGGCCGGCGACAGGCTGATGTTTGGCGACGCTGTGGTGAGTCCCTGGCCGGGGCATGCTTTCGATGCGGCGTCGCCGATGGAGGTGTGCCCCCGGTCGACAGCCATGCCTGACTACCGAAGCAGGGTCGGCGCGCTTGTCGACACGCTGCGGCGCCGCGACGGCAAGGCTGTCATAGCCCGTCAGATATGCGGCTCCTTCAGCCGTTTCGAGCCGGAGGCGATGGCGCGCGAATACTTCAGCCGATTCGGCGACATGTTCTGCTTCCTGTTCTATCACCCCTCTGCCGGATACTGGATGGGCGCTTCGCCCGAACTTCTTCTCCACACCGACAACGCCTGCCAAGGCCGCACGCTTGCGTTGGCCGGCACGCGCCGCATCGGTGACGGGGCAGGGCAGTGGAGCCGCAAGAACATCGAGGAGCACCGCTTTGTCGTGCGGGGCATTGAGAAGAGCCTCTCGGGCATCGCCGGGCTTGACATCGCGGTCGGCGAAACGGGCAACTTTGTCTATGGCGCAATAGAGCATCTGTGCACATATGTCGGCCTGTCGGCTGCCGCAGAGCTGCCCGTAGGGCGCATTGTCGAAGCCATCCATCCGACGGCCGCCGTCTGCGGGTATCCGCGGGAGACGGCTATGACCGAGATTGACAGTGTGGAGCAGTGGCCGCGTAACTGCTACGGCGGCCTCGTGTCGGTGCCCGACGGCGACGGCGTGTCGGTGTATGTGATTCTCCGCTGCGTGCACTTCGACAGCGAGCGCTGGACCGTATACTCGGGCAGCGGCATCACCGGAGAATCAGACCCCGCCGACGAGTGGGCAGAGACGGAGTCGAAGGCCCGTCCGCTGCTTGATATTCTGAACTCTTATTCCTGATAAAACATCTTGTCACAACGATGAACGATTCCTCCTCCCGTCATCTGTTATACGTGCTCGGACTTGCGATGGGGCTGCTGATAATGCTGTCGGCCATGCCCTGGAGCACCCTCACCGGCAACGTCATCAAGGACTTCGACCTCTTCGAAGAGCTTTTCCCCACGCCCTACGAAGTCGTAGCGGTTGAGCCCGACATGGTCGACCCCGAGCTTGAGCGCTTCATAGCCGAGAGCACTGCCGCGCCCGCCGTGCCGCAGGATACGGCGCCCGCCGCACTTTCGACGCCCGCCGTCAGCGCAGGCGATACGGTGGCCGCGGCAGTATATGTTGCCGACCCCGTAGTGTCGGGCGGCGAGTTCGGCATCGAGAGTTACGCTCCCGACGGCTCCATGCTCCCGTCGTTCACCGCCGCTCTGTCGCAGTCCGCGTCGCGTCCGGTGAATATCGCCTTTGTCGGCGACTCCTTTATCGAAGGAGATATCATATGCCAGGACCTGCGCGACATGCTCCAGCAGCGCTATGGCGGCGCCGGCGTGGGCTTTGTGGCCATGCACAGCGAGTTCCCCGGGTTCAGAGGCTCGGTGCGCCAGTCCGACTCGGGCTGGAAGCTGAAAGATGTGCGCGGCCTTTCGCGCAGCGACACCCTCCGCACGCTGTCGGGCGACTATTCAGTTGCCGCCGGCAGCGCGCACACACACCTCAAAGGCAGCGACTTCTCCGAGCGGGCAGGCGCATGGGGTGTGTCGTCGCTCATGTTTATCTCACCCGCGGCGGGAAAGGTGACGCTGCGCACCGATGCCGGCGACCTTGACTTCGATGTCGAGGCCTCGCCCGAGGTGCGCACACTCTCGGTCGACGGCCTTACGAAGGTCTTCGACG
>JAICZO010000353.1 GCA_029057255.1 Muribaculaceae bacterium
ATTCTTACTGCAAATTTACCACTTCTATTTCAGTTTCGGTTTGCCGATGCAAATCTAAGGTGGGGAACGGGGTCTAACACGAGAACCACTCCGGCATCACTGTCGGAGTGGTTCTGTAGTGTATATTATGGCTGTTTCTTATTTCCCGGTCCGTCATCTGCCGCCGGCTGTCGAGCGGTCGGCACCGGCATCGACATCTATGAGTCGCTCGGCGCTGCGCTTCTGCCGTCCCCACTGCAGGTTGTAGCTGACAGAGATATACGGCATGCGCATGTTCAGGCGCATATGCTGCTCGTTGCGGTTCCATTTGCTCAGCGACTTGCTGCCCTGGTCGTATCGGCCGAAAGGCATGATGACTCCGGCGGCAAACTGCCACGACTTCCAATTGTAGCTCAGGTCGACTATGTTGAGGTCCTCGCCCCACGATATTTTCTCGCCCCAGAGATCGCGCTGCGACCGCACATACTGGCCTGAGAGCACAAAGCCCCAGTGCATCACACGTATCGACGCACTGCCGCTCCATGCGTTGCTGTGGAGCGTGTATCCGGTGCCACGCATACGCTCGGCGCGGTACTGCACATAGCCGCTTGCCATGAGCCAGCCGGGTATAATCTCGATCTGAGGAGCGGCGAAGAACGACAGATTCTGCAGGCCGCGGCTGTTCTCGTATGTCGTAATCAGCCTGTCGTCCTCCCAATGCAGCAGCGGAGTGATGGCGTCGGGCGAGGAGAAGGCGCGTATGCCGAACGACCCGTTGACCCTCGGCAGGTTGAAGCCATACCTGAATGTCAGCATATACGAACTGGCGGTTTTGAGGTTCTGGTTGCCGACACGCCACTGGAAGCCGTCGAGCTGCTGCGGCACTATGTTTGTCTCGGCCAGCGACGGCGTCGACTGCCATGATGTGAAGTTGAGTCTGAAGTTATGGTTCTGATTCAGAGAGTAGGTGACGGTGGCCTGCGGGCGAGGGCTCCACGTATGGTTACCGCGGCCCGACTCTTTGAAGAGGAAGTCGGTATACTGCACGCCCATTCCGGCCGTTGCCGTCCACTTCCCGAAGCGGTGGTAGTACTCGGCAAAGATATATGCCTTGTCCTGCCGCTGGTGGAAAATCTGTCCGCCGAGACTGACATACTCCGAGCGGTTGCGGTTGGCCGTGTATGTCGCGCCGGCAGTAAAGCGGGCGTTGTTCCAGTTCTTAATGTAGTCGGCCTCGACGGCGTAAGCCTGGTTGCGGTCGCGGATATTGGTGTGAATGTCGGTCATAGCTGCCGCCGCACCGGGAGTGCGCTCGATGTAGTCAGACCATGAACGACCCACATACAACGATGCGTTCATATTCACGACCAGCATCTGTCGTCTTGCGAAATTCTGCTGCAGGTAGAGCGAAAGCGCCGGTGTGTTGCCTCTGTCGCCGAAACGCTCGGTGAGCATTATATCGCTTTCGCCGTCGCTGAACGACATGCGGCCGTCGTACTCTGTCCGGTTGTTGATGTGCTGATGATCGGAGAGCTGAGCGACGAAGACTGTCGTATCGGGCTTGACATAGCTGTATGACGCATAGTAGACAGGCAGCGTGTTGCCGAGGTTTCCGCCCACGGGAGTTTCCTTGCGGGTGAGCGACGAGCCGTCAGGACGGGTGAAGGTCTCGGTATAGTCACGGTATATCTTCAGATTCTCGGTCAGCTTGCAGCTGGCATACACTTCCCACTGCGAGCGCCCGACATTGAACTTCGCATCCGCCATATAGAAACCCCAGACCTGGTTCAGGGCCGGGCGTGCCA
>JAICZO010000354.1 GCA_029057255.1 Muribaculaceae bacterium
GTTGTCGCTGTTGGTGCCGTTGGAGTTGAACTTCCAGTTGTCAGAAGTGTAGAAGGGGTTCGTGCTGCTTATCTGCTTGCCGTTGATGGTGATGACGGGGATTGTGCGGTCGGCGTCGATGCTGAGTTCGAAGCCGTCGGCCTTGAGCAGTGTGCCTCGGTAGCTCTCGGCATCAAGGGCGGCGTCGACGCTGACGGTGAATTTCTCGCCGGCGGGAGCTGTGACGTCGAATGTGGCGTCGGCAGTGACTGCGCCGGGAGCGATGCTTGCGGCTGTGGCGGGCAGGGCGGGCACTGTCACGTCAAAGTCATAATCGCAGCGGAGCGATGTGGGGAAGCCTGCGGGATAGGATTTGTTCACCATCCAGTAGTAATAGTCGCCGCTCATCCATGCGAGGCGGAGGGGAGAGTCGGACGAACCGGGCAGGATATAGGGGCGCACGTTGTTCTTTGCGGAGTTTTTGGTAATCTGCTCGAAGCTTTCGACCTTGCCGTTGTCGCTGACGGTGTACTTCCAGATTTCGAATACGCTTCCGTGTGTGCCTTCGGTAGGCTTCGAGAGATAGACTACGTTTGCGTTGTCGGGGTCGAGCGTCATGCCGCCGCTGTAGCATTTCTCGGTGTTGGAGCTGTGGAACTTGCCGCCGCCGTTGGTGAGCAGTGTGAGTTTCCAGTCAGAGCCTGTCCAGCGGGCATAGTAGTAGTCGTGCGAAGTCTTGCCGCCGTTGATGCGCACCATTGCGATGACGGGTCTGCCTTCCTTGTCGGTGGCAATCTGCCATACCCAGTCGCGGACGTCGGCGGGCGAGTCGACGACAGTGGCGGGGTACTTCGTGCGGTAGTCGTTGGTCTTGTTGACATCGAATGGGCCGTCGGCGATTTTCTTTAGCACCTTGCCGTTGATGTCCTCGAGTGCGGGCGCGCAGCTTACCGAGCCGTTATTCTCTTTGGAGGCGTTGATGTTGATGGCGTTGAAGTAAATCCAGTTGGGCTGCTCGTTGTCGGGGTGGCCGGTGGTGTATGTGACGTAAATCTTGTCCTTGCCGTTGCTGTAGTATTTGGCATAGGGGCGTGCGCCTGTCGACTTGACCAAGCGGTAGGG
>JAICZO010000355.1 GCA_029057255.1 Muribaculaceae bacterium
GAGCTGAATTTGCCGGTGCCGACAAAGAGACGGCTCGCGAACTCATGGCCGCCTATAATCAGTTTTTCCATGTGTCTATTATTTCTTTTGTTGTTGTTTCAGGATTGTCGGAGTTGCGGATCAGTCCCGATACTGCGATGCCGTCGACTCCGGTCTCGCGTATCGCCGGGAGGTCTTCTGTCAGAATGCCGCCGATGGCCACGACAGGCAGAGTCATGCCCTTGCTGCGGCATTGGCGCATGATACTTCGGTAGCCTTCAAGCCCGAGAATTGGTGCAAGCCCTTTCTTGGTGGTGGTGAAGCGGAAGGGGCCGAGACCGATATAGTCGGCACCTGCACCGGCGGCGTCCATGATGTCGTCGGCGGTGTTTGCCGTCGCTCCTATTATGATGTGCTGTCCGAGCAAGGCCCGGGCCTCGGGCACCGGCATGTCCTTCTTGCCTATGTGCACACCGTCGGCGCCGAGAGCGGCGACAAGGTGCACTCGGTCGTCAAAGATTACCGTCGCTCCGTAGCGGCGGCACAGCGGAATGACCCGTCTTGCCGTGTCGGCAAATTCTTCGTCAGTGACATCTTTCATGCGCAGCTGCACCCAACGGCAGCCGCCCCGCAGGACTGCCTCGAGCCCGCGGTCGGTATCGGTGATAAACTGTAACATATCTGATTTTACTTTCCATGCCTCCGACAGCATGGCGGCGCCGCCGAATCCTGCGCGGCACAGCTCTGTCAGACGGCCGTAAGTCACTCCTCCGAGGGCGAAGACGCGCTCGAGAGTCACCCCCGCAGCGGCAAGCGCGTCGGGAGAGAAACGACCTTTGTAGCCCTGCTTCGAGATGCTGTCGTAGACCGGGCTAAGGAAGAGATAGTCCAGGCCGGCGTATCGCTCCAGCTCGTCGATGCTGTGGCAGCTGCGGCTGACAGTGCCGCGCCATCCGTCGGGGGGCAGAGGGTTGCGGGCATTGAGGTGCACGCCGCCGACGCCAAGCTCTGCCGCGATGTCGAAATGGTCGTGCAGCGACAGCGAGGCGCGGTAGTGAGGCGGGATGCGGCCGAGGAGAGCGGCCACGTCGCGGGCGTCGGCCTCGGGTTTGCGTATATGCACGCGTGCCCATCCGCGGTCGAGCAGACGGCAGATGTCATGTTCCTCACCCGGGCGGAGGGTGGGCGGAGTAATGGCGATAAGCTTCATCAGCCCCCGCATACGGCCGTTATGACGGTAACCTTGTCTCCGTCGCAAAGCTCCGCTGTCTCCCAGTCGGATTTCCTTACGACTTTATTATTTACCGCAACGGCCAGACCTACGGTCGGCAGATTGTTGAGTTTCAACAGCTCGGCTACGGTGAGCCGGTCATTATCTGTCGAAAACTCCTTTTGATTCAAAGAGATTTTCATAAATGTTTCCTTTCGTCGGTATTATCCGAATCAAGTTCAGAGGGTATGATCTCAGCCTGCCGCTCCCCGGGGGAGCTGGCAGACACCCCATGTAATAAGAGTGCCGGACAGAGCGGCTAAATCCGTCTGTCCGGCTGCAAAGTTAGCAAAAAACCTTATATTTCGTAAAAAAATCCCGATTTTTTTACGGCGTTAATTCACTCGAGAATCTGAGCTACTATACAAATGACATGTATATATTACATAGAAAAGAACAAACATGTTTTATCAATCCGGGAAATTTATCAGGTCGAAATACATAGCCCTTGTAGGTGATTTTTTATCTTTCTCCGAAAGGAACATAAATCCGCATTTTTCATAGAATGGTACGGCTGCTGCGTATGCGTCAACAGTGATAAACCTGCATGCACTTCGACGCATAGTGGCGAAAACGTGCTTGACCTGCAATAGAATAGCTTGGCCTATCTGCTTGCCTGTATAATCTTTGGATACGGCAAGACGTCCGATTTTGACTGCCGGATATTCTCTTCTGCGTTTTGAATTGGCAACACGACGGTTAAGTCGGTTCCACAGCATCCTTTCGTCAGGGTCAAATACAATCTTATCGTTGAGCAGACTGTAATATGC
>JAICZO010000356.1 GCA_029057255.1 Muribaculaceae bacterium
TTCCTTGACAGAGCCGCCAAACAGCCGCCGCTCTGGATTTCGGCTACACCTATCATCGCGCTTATCGTTTTTCTTGGCGCCATCATTCTGTTCTTGGGAGCCGGAGCTATCTCCGACTACAGCCATGCCGCCCTGCTGTGCTCGGCTCTGCTGTGCACCGGTCTCGCTGCCCTGTGCGGCAGCCTGAACCGACGCGGGCTCACCGTAGGTTTCTTCCGCAGCGCCCGTCAGATTCTGCCTGCCGTGCCCATGCTCGTATTCATTGCCATGATATCGACCACATGGATGCTCAGCGGCGTAGTTCCGACCCTCGTGTGCTACGGTCTGAAGATACTCACGCCTACCTTTTTCCTTGTTATAAGCTGTCTTATATGCGGCGTCATATCGGTGCTGACGGGCAGCTCATGGAGCACTATAGCTACCATCGGCGTAGCGCTTATGGGCATAGGCACCGTCATGGGATTTAATCCCGGCTGGGTTGCCGGGGCGATAATATCCGGCGCATACTTCGGCGACAAGATATCGCCGCTGAGCGACACCACCGTCGTGGCATCGTCGACATGCGGCGTCGACCTTTTCAAGCATATCCGCTACCTCATGATAACGGCCATGCCGGCACTTGCGATAGCGCTGATAGTTTTCTTCATCGCCGGCACGGGCATCGAGGCATCCTATGACGAAGCTGCCGACGACATCTCGGCGATGCTGCACCGCCACTTCGTCATCAGCCCCCTGACTCTTATAATACCCGCCCTGACGATAACTCTGATTGTGCTGCGCGTGCCTACGCTGGTCACGCTCTTCATAGGCTCGGTCGCCGGTCTGGCAGGCATCTACATCCTCCAGCCGGGCATTGTCTCGATGCTCAGCGGCGACGGCTACGTGACTATGGCCACACGGCTGCTATGGGGCGAGACGGCATTCTCGACCGGACACACGATGTTCAACAACCTCGTGTCGACATCGGGCATCACCGGCATGCTGCCAACCATAGCCCTTGTGCTGTGCGCCATGCTCTTCGGCACGGCGATGATAGGCACAGGCATGCTACAGGTGCTCACCAACGCTCTCACCCGAGGCCTCTCGAACCGCTCTTCTATCGTGGGCAGCACGGTCTGCAGCGGCCTGTTCCTCAACAGCTGCACCGCCGACCAGTACCTCAGCATCATCATCGGCGGCAACATGTTCCGCAACGCCTACCGTCGCGTCGGACTGGAGCCGAGGCTCCTTAGCCGTACAATTGAAGACTCCGTATCGGTGACATCGGTGCTTATCCCCTGAACTCGTGCGGCGTGACACAGGCGGCCGTCCTTGGGG
>JAICZO010000357.1 GCA_029057255.1 Muribaculaceae bacterium
GCCCCAGGGACGGTCACCGTCGCTTGTCGAGAGAAAGCGCATGAGATTGTTGTTGCCGGTATCCCAACCCATCGCGTACTGGCACGACGCATCGTTGATGTTGGCCCACTGTATCTGTCCGTCCTCTCCGAGAGCCTTCTCCTCGGCGGCGCTGCCAAGCAGCTCGTTGATGTGTATGCCGTCGGGCTTGACCGACTTTATGACGGCGTGGAGGCGCTTCATGCGGTCGACGCGGCTCTGGTTGTAGGCGTCAGTACCGATGCCGTCGTAGCTTGCATTGTCGCCAAGACCCTTGACGAGGTCAAAGCGGAAGCCGTCGACGTTATACTTCTCGAGCCAGTACTTGAGGGCGTCGGTCCACTGCTGCTGCACCAGAGGGTTGTCCTGGTTCCAGTCGTTGAGCACGCTCCATGCGTGGGGAGCCACCTTATTGTAGAAGGGGTTTGTTTCAGGGGGATACATCTGGTACCAGGGGTGCAGGCCGTCGCTCTGATTGAAGACTATGTCGAGAATGACGGCGATACCGTTGCGGTGACACTCCTCGATGAAGTCCTTATAGTCAGTAGGCGAGCCGTATGCCTTGTCGGGCGCCATGTAGAAGTTTGTGTTGTAGCCCCAGGAGTTGTTACCGCTGAACTCCATCACAGGCATAAGCTCGACGGCATTGAATCCGAGTTCCTTAATATACGGTATCTTATCGATAGCCTTGCGCACGGTGCCCCATCCGTTGTTCTGCCCGTTGACGCCGGTGAAGTCGCGGAAAAGCAGCTCGTAGACGACGAGGTTGTCGTGGTCGGGGATGGTGAAGGGCGAGAACTCATAGTCGTCGATGTCGCCGCGATAGACAGCCATCATGATGTCCTGATAGGGAGCGCCGGGGTGACGGGGAGCATCACGCCATACCGACGGCCGCAGATACTCGTCGCTGTAGCAGTCGAGCACGAGGTGGGCGTAGGGGTCGGCCACCTTATAGCTGTCGTCCACTATATAATAATATGAGTACCACACGTCATCGGCCAGACCCGACACAGTGGTCCAGAAGTATCTGTTGCCCTGATAATCCTGATAGTTCATCAGGTTCTTGTCAAGAATCTGATAGTTATCCCACGACGGCACCATCTGCACACTGCTCTTGCCGGGCGCTGCGAGACAGAATGTCACCGAGCCGTCGGCGTTGCGCACCGCGCCCATCTTCGGAGTTCCTCCGGGATAGTCCTTGGCGCTCGAGGGTGCGGGATAGCTTACCTCGGCCTTTGCCGTGTAGTCCTTGCCGCCATATACAGCCTTGCCCTCGACGGCGAAAGTACCGTGGCTCTTGAAGTCGTACGATGCCACAAGCTCTGTCGCGGCGCTCTTCGACGCGAAGGCCACACCGTCGACGCTCAGCGACAGGTCGGCGGCCTCGGTTGCCCGCAGCGTATACGTTATGGTAGCGGGGCCGCTGATGACGCGGTCGGGGTGGTCCGACACAAGCTCAATGGCAAAGCCGTCGGCCTTGACATCGACCATAATATTGCCCCCCGATGCAGTCTTGCCCTCGCGGGAGCCGTCGGCATTACGGAAGACAAGCACTATCGTCTTGACATGCTCGTCAGCGTCCTTGATGCCGAAATAGTCTCTGATGCTGCCGATGCGCAGCTCGTAAGTATTGTCAGCCACTCGGGTGAGACGGTTCTTGTCGGTGTTGGCGAGCGACTGATTGCCGGTGTTCGGCCAGGGCGCCACTACATATCGCCAGTCATCGGTGTTCTTGCTTTTGGTGGTCAGCACGCCGATATGCGCGTACACATCGAAGTTTGTGCCGAGCCCCTCAAGGCCTTTGTTGCCCAGGGGAGAAGCCGCGTCGTAGGTCAGAACGACGTCGGGACTGCCCTCCTGCAGCAGAGAAGGGCTTGTGGTGACAATCTGAGCCGATAAGGGCATCATCGCCATCACCAACAGCGCAAAAAGCACTGCCTGAATTTTCTTCATAATTAAATCGATCAGTAATAAGT
>JAICZO010000358.1 GCA_029057255.1 Muribaculaceae bacterium
AACTGTCCTCTGTTTATTTGTCTTGCTTTACTACGATATAGGCTTCTTTTTCTATAGGGACAGCATAATTCTGAAGGCCGAGAACTCTTGCACTGCGTTTCTTGCCGGTTTCATTAGGCAACGCGGTGATTTTTACTTTAGTGTCTCCTTTCACATATCTTATCCACAGCCAGGGAATGCTGTGGTTGTAGACCGTGTCGCCTATCTCTTCATTGAAGTAATCATCGTAAACCCCAAGGTTATCATCCTCTGCATGCCAGTCTATGGCATATTCTTTACCGGACAGCTCCACCGTGCCGCCCTCGGCAGTAAACTTTACCTTGCCGGGAAAGCCGAGGCTCTCGGGTTCGCAAGAGGATAGTGCGACAGCAAGTACTGACAGTAAAATCAGAATAGGTTTTCTCATCATTGAGGCGTTCTGTATGTTATTATTCCTATTGTCGCCCATGTGGACGACATGGTTAATTATTTGCGTCGGTTAATAGCTGCCGTATAGTATCGAGCCATCTTCGAGAGTGAGCGTGATGTCGAACGACTCGGCGCCTGCTATACTGACTGTATACTCGGGTGCGAGTTGCGCGGTCTCGTGTGCGATGACGGCAGATGTGAAGCTGTCGGTGACGATGATTTCGGCTTCAGTATCGTAGGATGACACGAATGTCAGAGCCTCTCCGTCGTAGTAGCATGTGACTGGTACGTATTCAGGAGCTTTGGGGAATTTAGGCGGTTTCTGAGAGCCTTTCCGTAATTCGAGTTTTTTGAATTCGCTGCCCATTGTGTCACCTGCAAAACTTGAAACAGGTGATAAAACTGAAATTATGCAAGCGATGAGCGTGATTAGATTTGTAGTTTTCACAAGACTGGTTTTAATTGGTTGATGCTTGCAAAGTTAGATATAATTAATTGAGAAAAGACTGAAATGTGGACTTTTCTTATTTCTCACAATGGTTGTTCACAACCCTTGTAACAGGCGGAATGTCAGATGTTTAAGAAATTGAGACTCTATCAAATTTTTCTCAATGTGTTCTCAAGGGTGTATCTTGCTGAGTGTCAGCGCATTGCGCTAAAATATGTGTAATGCACCGATTGTCAGGCTGTTAGATGTGTATGTGCATTGACGGGAAAACTTCAATAGCCCTTTCATTGTTCGCTTGGAGCATTGCTTTCTTCAATCGGTGTTTGTCGTTGTAGACAGCTTTTATACTGGGTTTGTTCATCAGACCGGCAATTGATTCAAAGGAAAAGTCAAGGAATAGATACATTGCGAGTGTCTGCATATCCTGGTTAAGAGTCGGGAAGTCAGACATGAATCTTGATGCCCAGTTATCGGCGCATTTATCAATTATCAGACTAAGGTCGCGATTAAAATCGGCACTTTGAGAGGTTGTTATACGGTCAATTGATTTCGATAAAAGCCGCAGTGACGATATGTTGTCGTCTGAGTTGAAGTTTATTTCGTTGAGTCGTTGTGTAATATGAATCTTCTCGCGCAATAGCTTCTTTAAAGCTTCGTTGAGTTCAGACGAAAGCGAAAGGCTGTTGTTCAGGTTCTTTTCGAGTTGGCTGATGCGAAGTACACGGACTTCGGCATCTTCCCTTTTTCTGATATAGTTTCGGTAGATGAGTATGCAAGCCGCAGCGAGTATGGCTATCGCGATAGCTGAAAGAGTTATTACAAGAATAAGTCGCATTCGCAAAGAGTCTGCAGTGGCTCTTCCATTTTCAGCTTTCAGACGGTGATTCTCACTCAGTAGTATGGTCTGTGGGTACATAAGTTTCTGCTCCACGTGGTCAGTCATTCGGAGACCCCAGTCCATGGCAAGTTCATAACCTGTGTAATAGTCACCCTCTCTGCCGGCTAATAACGCACTTATGTGTGATGTGTACAGGCTGTCAAGTTCGTTTGTTGAATATACTATTGCAGAGTCGAGTGCGCAGTGTGAGCTGATGTAGTCCTTGCTGTATAAAAATGCTTCACTCAGCTTGCACCATTCGGTGGGGCTAAGATTGCAGCCTTGTTGTATGATTCTTTGATATATTGTAGTGCAGCTGTCGTATTCTCCGGCTCTGAGCATGATGTCAGCCTTTAACTTCGACAACATTTCAGAGAAAGCTTCGTCAGTGGCATAATCTGATTGTTCTGCCTCTTTAAGTGCTGTCAATGCCTCTTGAAGCATATTGTTGTGGCTATAAGCACTACAGATTATATATATGTTCCATGCGGCATGCTCCGGTTTTCCTGCTGCGCAGAACTCTTCCTTGCTTTTAAGTGCCCATTTAAGGTCTTGCTCAACCGATAGTATATCGTGGTATATCAGCGACAATATACGTGCGGCCATTCCTGCATAGAAATGCTCGCCGCTGTTTTCTGCTTTGTCATAAGCGTCGTTGAGGGTTAGAAGAGCATGTGCGTAGTCTTTTTCGTCATATTGGGCTTCTCCAAGATAGAAGAGGGCCTGGACGGCGAGGCTGTCGTCAGAGCCTTCGTAGTGATTGACTGCCGCGATGAGCGATGAGTCGGGGCTGATTGGCTGATATGCTTTGGAGCGGGCTTTGGCGAGCAGCACTGCGCGTCGGGCGGCGCGGGCATCGTCGAGGTCGGCGTCGGGCAGGCTGTCGAGCAGGGCGACGGCATCGGCGGGGGCGCTGAAGAGGAGGGTGTCGGCGTGGTCGAGCAGGGCGTCGGCTCCGCGACGGTCGGCGCAGCAGCACAGGAGCAGTGCGGCGGCGATGGCTATGATGGGCAGGCGGAGCAGGGTCATGATGGTGTTTGCCGTGTTTGGGATATGCAAAGGTAGTGAAAATGTTCTGATGGTGTGCGCTGACGGCCGCTGTTTTTTCGGAGCAGGCTGACAGCCCGCCGAAGACTGTGGGGCGGAGGCTCCGGCGGGCTGTCAGCCTGTTATAGATGGTTTTTTTATCTGATTACTTTGGTGGTCTTGCCTCCGCAGCGGCGGATGTAGAGTCCTGCGGCGGGACGGTCGACGCGCATGCCCTGGAGGTTGTAGTACTCGGCCTGCGGGTCGCTGTCGGCAGCTTCGGGAGCTGTGGCCGATGCTTTGTCTTTGAGCTGGATGCTGAAGCCTATGCCTGCGTAGTAGGGCGATCCGCTCTCGAGGCCTTCGTGGCCGAGGATGAGGTTGCCGTCGGTGATGGTGAATTTGCCGTCGACGAAGGTGCCGTAGAAGCCGTATTCCTTGGCTTCGGCTTCCATGCCTGACGATGCGAAGTAGTCAGCCCACGACCAGATGTATGACTCGCCGTAGTTGCCCAGCGATATGCCTGTGGGCGATGCCTCGAGGTAGGCGTACTGCGGGTCGGTGGCGTTGAGGTAGACGTAGTGGCTGTGGTGCGAGCTGTGGTCGAGGGCGAGGTCGCCGAGTACGGAGTGCTTCTTGTAGGGGTCTACGAGGCGATAGCGTCCTTTCTGCGAGATGCACTGCTCGACATTGCATTCTATGGTCTCGGTCTCGACGTCGCTGAATACCGATGGGAATATGCCTTCGGTGAGGATGGCGGTCTTGTCTTCGAGGAGTGCCCAGTCGTCGGCAGGCTCGTTGATGGCGAAGAAGTGGGTCTCGGCGCCTTTTCTGACGTTGCCGTCGGCGTCAAGTGTTATGGCAAGGAGGGTGAAGATGCCGTTGTCGGTGGCTTTGAGGGGCACTTTGAGGCCGGAGTATTCTTTGCCGATGCTTGTGCCTTTGGTGGCGACGAGGTTTTCGTTGCCGCCGATGTGGTAGAGGCCGGGGAGATATGCTACTTTGAGGTCGGCCACATCGGCTCCGCGACGGGTGAACTGCACGTTGACGTTGTTGTTCTCGGCGCACATGGGCGAGTAGAGCGACAGTGAGTAGTCTTTGACGGTGACGCCGGGCATGGCGATACGGAAGTCGCCGTCGGAGTTGCAGCGCTCCCATCCGTCTTGGTCGAGGAAGCCGAAGGAGTTGGCCGGGAACTCGATGACGCCGTCGGTCATGGTGCCGTACTCTTCGTAGTCCCACTCGTTCTCGGGTGTCATGTGGCTGAAGACGAATACCTGGAAGAGCTCGAGGTCGCCGTCGATATAGACTTTAGTCGGGTCGGTGGCGTTGACGTATACGTAGCCGTCGTCGGTGGCGCCTATCAGCTCGGCAAGGGTGCTGCCTTCGGTGTATGGCTGCATGCGGTAGTAGCCCGGTGCTGTCTCGCTTTCTTCAATCTCGACGCTCCATGACAGGCCGTCGGGCACGTCGGAGAAGAGTGTGAAGAGGCCTTCGTGCCAGGTGCCTTCGCCGAGCGATTTCCACTCGCCCTCGGGGACTGTCCGCATGGGAGCCTTGCGGGAGGGGCGCTCGGTGTCGAGCGCTTCGGCAAGGGTGATGGGTCGGTTTCTGACGGTTTCGGCCAGTGCGGTCTCGAAGTCGGGTCTGTTGAAAGCCGCCACAGTTGTCCGGTCGGCCATGAGGATGTCTGCTGTCGCTGCCGATGCGCCTATTGCGGCGGCTGCGAGCATAGCTGTTGTGTAGAGCTTTTTCATGTTGCGTGTCGGTTTCTTTGTGTGAGGGTTTGTTGTTTGGCTGCAAAGTTATGACACATTTTCCGACAAAGCAAGCTCTTTTTGATATTTTTATTCCGCTTAGGGTGGCATAACGATATTTTCCGCCCCTCGGCTCTAATGCCTGCGGATGGCCTTCTGCGCCAGATAGCGGTGCCCTATGCGGCAGTAGAGGCACTTGCGGCCGAGGCAGTAGTTGCGTCGCAGCTGCACTATGGCCTGCGATGTGAGGGCGCTGTCGTTGTCGACGCCCGCGGCCTGGAACAGGCGTGTGTAAGTGTTGTTCTCGGGCGGCAGAGCCTGCAGCAGTTCGGCGGCGCGGGAGCATAGCTCGCGGCGCCCTGTGGCGTTGCCGTAGGCGTGCAGCAGCGGCGCCACGACGTTGATGATGAGTATTGTCACCGAAGTCTTGCTCAGAGCCTTTGCCGGGGTGGCGCCCGCCTCGTCGCCGAAGCCGTATCGTGTGGCCCAGTAGCCGTCGAGCGTTATGTCGAAGAGGGCTTCGGCCTGCTCGCGGGTCTCGACCTCGAATATGCGGCGTGCTATCTCGAAGCCTCCGCATATCATGGCCGCGAGGGTTGCTATGCGCCTGTGCGGGAAGCTGTGCGGCCGCACTCCGCTGAAGCGCCATCCGGCGCCGGCGAGCTTGCTCAGCCCGTATTTGCGGCATATGAAGTCGTGCTCGGTGCGCAGGCGCATGCGGTAGTCGTCGGCGGGCAGGGTGTCGGGGAAGTCGTCGAGCAGCGCGGCCTGTCCCAGGAGTGCGCCCTCGACGGTGACGCGGCTGTCGCGGTGCTTCATGAGCATGTGCAGGGGCATGGCGAAGGCGAGCCGCTCGAAGGGGTCGCTGTTGGTGCTGAACCCGAGGGCGCGTGCGAGGGTTATGTAGACGGTCTCGGCCCAGTCGCCGTTGCTGCGGGCGAGGTATCGCAGTATGCGGTCCGACTTGTCGTAGAGGCGCTCGAATGCCAGCGACGTGAGCCAGTCGGTGATGTATATGCGGGGCATCGAGGAGAGGAAGTCGGCGCACATCAGCTCGGCCGTGGGGTTGTTGACCATGGCGTGGTAGTGCTCGCTGAAGTCGGCGGCGCAGGGCATGACCAGCTGCGGTATTGTCTCGCCGTTGGAGCGGCATATGCGTGTGTCGCTGTTCTCGACCACGTGCAGCACCACCGAGTCGTAGGCGCTGTCGCCGTCGTGGCCGTGGCGGTGCCAGTCCGAGGCTCTGACATGAATCTCCACATTGCCGGCCCACATACGGTCGGCAATGCGGAGTTTGGCGTTGAAGAAGTCGGGGCCGGCGCCGGTGTTGAGCAGTCCGGGGTCGAGCACATCGACCCTCTGGCCGTCGACAGTCTTCATGTCGGACGGCATCCACAGGCGGTGCTGCCATACGTACTGCATCAGTTTCTCCATGCGCGGCTCCGCTTCGGCGTCAGTCTTTAAGCTCCATCATGCGGGCGAGGTACTTGCCGATGATGTCGAACTCGAGGTTCACCACCGAGCCTACTTTCAGGTCGCGGAAGTTGGTGTGCTCGAAGGTGTAGGGTATGATGGCCACGCGGAAGCTGTCGCGCTCGCTGTCGCAGACGGTGAGGCTCACGCCGTTGACGGTCACCGAGCCTTTCTCGACGGTCATGTATCCCTTTGCCGCCATCTCGGGGCTTGCCTTGTAGCTGAAGGAGAAGTAAGTGCTGCCGTCGGCCTTTTCGATGCCTGTGCAGACAGCCGTGGTGTCGACGTGTCCCTGCACGATGTGACCGTCGAGGCGTCCGTTCATCAGCATCGAGCGCTCGAGGTTGACAGCGTCGCCGGGCTTGAGCATGCCGATGTTGGAGCGCTCGAGGGTCTCGCGCACGGCAGTCACCACGTAGGTGTTGTCGGGGCGGAGGTCAACCACGGTGAGGCATACGCCGTTGTGGGCCACCGACTGGTCGATGTGCAGCTCGGGAGCGAACGAGCAGCGTACTGTCAGGTCGACGTTCGATTCTTTCTGTTCGACAGCCACCACGGTGGCCGCTTCTTCTACTATTCCTGAAAACATTACTTTATGATTTTTATAGTTAGAGTCTTGCCCGGCACGAAAGTCAGCGGCAGAGTGAGGCGTCCGGAGGCTTCGTCGTATGCGAATCTGACCTTCCGGCCGTCTGCCGTCACCTTTGACGGGGCTGATGTCTGTGCGTATATCTCGAAGGTGAGTTCGATGCGCCCCGGGGCGCCCTCGTAAGTACCCTCCGACCTCACCTCGATGTCGATTTCCGACTTGTCGGCCGAGCCCCTGAATGTCAGCAGGCGGTAGTCGCGGCCTGTGAGCGGGTCGGGGCTGAGGCGGTTGTCGTCGTAGAGGGTATATTCCGACCGGCTGTTGTCGCCGGGGTAGTAGTTGACGGTGAATCTGTCGGCGCGGTAGTCGCCGGTGTTCTCCATCGGGTAGTCGGCCGTGGGGATGAAGGCTCCGCAGCGCACAAAGAGGGGCAGCACGTCGAGCGGGGCGGGGTAGTCGCTGACGGTGGTGCCGCCGTCATATACCTTCGAGGGCTTGCGGAAGTCCATCCAGCGGCTGCCGCGCGGGAATGTCACCGGGCGCGATACGGCGCCCTCTGTGATGACCGGAGCCACGAGCAGGTCGTTGCCCCACAGATACTCGTCGGAGATGCTGTCGTAGGCTCCCGCCGCATTGTCGTCGAAGTCGAGCGGGCGCACCAGCGGGTAGCCGTAGCGGGCGTTCTCGTAGGCGAGCGTGTAGTTGTAGGGCAGGAAGCGGTAGCGGGTGCGCACGATGTCGAGGATGATGTCTTCGTACTGCGGGTAGTTGTACGGCTCGGCATACTGCTGCGCGTGGGTGCGGAAGACGGGCGAGAAGAGGCCGCTCTGCAGCCAGCGTACATACAGCTCGGGCATGTATGCGTTGTCGGGGTCGACGGCGAAGCCTCCGAGGTCGCTGCTCATGTATCCCAGGCCGCTGAGACCCGAGTTGAGCATGATGCGTATCTGCGGCTCGAGGCCGCCCCAGGAGCGCGACACGTCGGTCGACCAGGGGAAGACGCTGTGCCGCTGCAGACCCGTCGTGCCGCCGCGCATAAGAGTCATCAGGCGCGTGTCGGGGTACTCGCGGGCGAAGAGCGAGCTTATGATGCTGCTCCAGTCGTTGCCGTAGCGGTTGTGGTAGCGCCGGGCGCTCATGCCGTTGGCGTGGAGGCCTGTCTGCGGGTGCACTTCAGGCTCGCCGAGGTCGCCCCACCATCCTGCTATGCCCATGTCGGTAAGGCTGCGGTAGCGGTCCGACAGCCACTTGCGGGTGTCGGGGTTCGAGACGTCGAACATGCCGCCTTCGCCCACCCATATTGTCACATCCTGCGGCTTGGTGCCTGTCGAGTCGGCCACGAGCATGCCCTTGGCAGCAAGCTCGTTGTAGTTGTCGACGCCGCGGCCGTTGCGCAGCACATAGGGCTGTGATATGGCCACGAGGCTGACGCCGGCGCTGTCGAGGCGTGCGAGCATGCCCTCGGGGTCGGGCCACTGCGACGGCTCCCATGCGAGGCGTCCCATGTCCTGCTCCTTGCCGTACCAGTACAGGTCGAGCACGATGCCGTCGAGCGGGTATCCGTGTCGGCGCAGGGTGTCGACGGTGCCTTCGGTCTCGGCCTGCGTGCGGTAGCCGTACTTCGACGTAATATATCCGAGCGCCCACAGCGGCGGCATGGGCTGTCGGCCGGTCAGGGCGGTGAGGTTGTGTGTCAGCTCGGCCATGTTGTCGCCGGCGACGTAGTAGTATGTCACGGGCTTGTCGCTCTCGGTGACATACTTGATGGGGTCCGACAGAATCATCTCGGCCGGGGCGAAGTCATCGAAGACGATGGCGTAGCCGCCTGTCGAGAGGAAGAGCGGCATGGTGATGTTCATCTGGCTGATGCGCGGGTCCGAGCCGGTGTATCCGTAGTTCTGACGGTTGTACATGACCAGCGTGTCGCCGCGCAGGTTGAGCGAGTGTCCGCGCTCGCCCGCGCCATAGAACGAGCCTTCGGCCGTCGTGGCAAGCTCCGTGACGGTGCGTCCGTCGGGCAGACGGTCGCGGCCGAGGTCGTCGGTCACCAGCGAGCCGGGGTTGCGGGTCGTCAGGGTGAGGTTGCCGAATTCTATCGAGGCCGTGATGCCGCCGGAGGTGAAGAGCATCGTGCCCGACTTGTTTGTCGAGCCGGCGCCGGGCACGGGCGTAATGTCGAGCACCGACTGCGCCGGTGCTGTTTCCTCGCCCGCCGCGGTGTTGTCGACGCGCACTATTGCCGGGCTTATGGCAGTGACGGTGACGGTGCGTCCGTCGGCCGTGACCGTGCCGATGGACTGCCGCTGCTCTTCGGCGCGAAGAAGCGGCACAAGCATGCTGATGGCGGCATAAGCCGCAAAGAATCTTTTCAGTTTCATCTGTCAGTGAAATAGGACTACGGCTCCCGGCAGTGTACTCTGCGATGCTCCTGTCAGGGGTCTACCCAGTAGGTGTACTGTCGCCAGCCTATGGCGTCGGTATCCCCGCTGACGTAGACGGGGTCGTGTGGCGCTGTGCGCGGGCTGCGTTTCGATGCCGAGCCTTTGACGGCGCGCACTACGGCGTCGAAGTTTTTGGAGTCGCTGAGCAGCGGAGCCCATTTGGTAAGTATGATATCGAAATTGTAATTGTTGAGGTCGTCAAAAAGTTCGTGCAGCACGCCTGTCTCCTCCATCTTGTCGCGTTCCCACTGCTTGTTGGAGTCGAGATATGCCACGGCGGCCGCTATGGCCTCGGCTGTCGGAGCTGTCGGAGCTGCGGGAGCAGTCTCGGCGGGCTCGGGGGCGGCTACAGGCTCGGGCTGGCTCTGCGGCGTTGTGTACTCGATGGCTGCGATGGGCGTATGGCTCGTTTTGGCGTCGTTCTCGACGTCGAAAGCGAGCCGGCCGATGAATATGCCGGCCAGCAGCGAAAGCGCCGCTACAACGCCGTATATGTAGAGCGCCCTGCGGCTGTGTCCGCCGGTATACACGAGGTTGTTGCACACGCCTGTGCCCTCGACTATCTCGTCGCCGGCGACGCTGTAGCCCTCGATAGGACAGTTGGTGATCGGTTTCTTGGTCTTAAGATAGATGCGTATGGCCTCGACCGGCTCGGGAGTGTTGACGGGCAGGTCGAAGCGGTATGTGCGGTGCAGCTGCTTCATCTGCACCAGGGCCTGTGTGGTCGAGGCAAGGTCGAGGCTGCCCGTAAACGAGAAGTAGCCCGGGGATGTGATTTCGACATGGGCGTTGGCCAGCTCGGCGAAGGTGAACGACTGCGGTCTGTCGATGACCTTGCCGTTGACCTTGATGACGAAGGAGTCGATGGCGCTCTGAGAGCCTTGCTCGGTGACGTAGAACGACGCCGGCGATATGCACTTGAGGGCCTTGGACGTGTCTGGCGGCGTCACGGCTACCCTCTCGCCCTCGGCCGCCCTGACGGTCTGGCTCACGGTCTCGAAGCCGCCGCGCTTCCACTGTATCTCGATGGCTTCGCCGGCGGGCACTACCAGTGCCCGGGTGAAGGGGTGGCGGTAGATGTGCGGGGTGAAGCCCTGCGCTGTCCGTGGCGGGGGCAGCAGCACGGCTGAGGGGCGTATGGTGCCGGCCGACAGGTCGCGCTCACTGTTGCGGAAGCGTGCGCCGCAGGTGCTGTCGATCATCAGCACGCCGGCATACTCGGCTAAGGCGGGCATGTAGTAGCGGGCGGAAATGAAGCTCTCGGCCGAGGGTTCTTTGCCGCCGTAGTAGCAGCAGGCATACAGCTTGCCTGTCGAGGGCAGGCGCCGTGGCGCGTCGTTGTCAACGGCATAGTCGGCGGCGAGCATGTCGCGCAGGTCGCCGAGCGCCTCGGGCGTGAGGGCGCGGCCTCCGTCGGCTATGCTGTCTCTGACCGCAGTCAGAATCCGCCGTATGGAGTGGTCGTCGATGACAGTGCCCGCGGCGAAAAACAGCGTGGCGGCGACAAGGTCGCCGGCCGAAGCTCCCGCAATGGTGCGGAGCACCGTCAGGAGCGTGCCTTCGGCGACGTACGACAGCAGGTAGAAGGTATACTCCTTCGACGTGTCATACGCGACATCCTCGACCGCCTTGCGGTAGTCGTGGATATACCTGTTTATATCCTCGGCGGGATTGATGTTGACGAGGTTTTTGTAGCCTCGCTGCGATTTGTTTATGTATAGCTGTAGTTTTGCCATTTTTGCCTGCATGTGTAAGTTGCAAAGATAGAGAAATTGTGCAACATTGCAAAATAAAAACTCCCGCCGCGACATGCGCGGCAGGAGTTTTCGATGCGGTGGTATTGCTGTGTGCGGATTACTTCACGAGCACTTTGCTTACCTTGTTGCCCTGACGACGGATGTAGAGACCGTTCTCGGGGTTGGCAACGCGTACGCCCTGGAGGTTGTAGTATTCAACGGGAGCGTTGTCGGCGGCTACAGTCTCGCTGATGCCTGCCTTGCCTTCGATCTTGAAGATGTAGGGCTTGGCGGGGTTGGTGAGTGTAGCGAGCTTCTTGGCGTCATAGCAGCCGAACGAGCCGAAACCGGGGTCCTGGTAAACGACGAGGCTTGTGGCTACGTTGGTGATTGTAGCAACGCCTTCAGCGTCGAATGTAACTGTCCATGCGCGGTTGTCGGCGCTGTCGTCGCTTGTGTCGAAGGTGTAGAAGCCGGTCTTGGCGCCGAGCATTTTGCCTTCGGAAGTAGTGAATGTGAAGCCGCCTTCAACAGCTGCTACAGTGAATGCGATGTCGGAAGTGCCGTCAAAGCTTGTTGTTGTGCCTTCGGGGAGGTCTTCGGCGCTCATGTAGCCGTAATCCTTGTTGAAGAGCTTGTTGACCTTGTTGTTGGCAACGAAGACAACCTTGTCGCCGGCTTCGATGGCTGTGGCCTTGACATACTTGGAGTCAGCGGCTTTTGTGACAGTGAGCTTGTACGAAGCTGCGCCTGCGAGGAAGTCGTTGTTGGCTTCGGATTTTGCAGAGATGACGGCCTCGCCTGCGGCTACGATGGTGACAGCGCCGGTGGCGGCGTCTACAGTAGCGACTTTGTCGTTGTCAGAAGCGAATGTCACAGTGGCTGTGGTCTCCTTTGTGAATGTGGGAGCTGTGAAGGGCTGGCCTACAACTGCGCTTGCTGTGGAAGCGGAGAAGGCGAGGCCTGCGGGCTTGCGGGTGTCGACAACACCGCCGGTGTAGGTCACCTTGATGGTCGAGATGGCAAGGTTGCTCTTTGTGATAGTCGACTCGAACTTGATGGTCTCGGCGTCGCCTTTCCATGTGCCGACAGCTTCTGTCACAGTGTATGTGCCGGTCTGGCCGTCTGAAAATTTTACGCCCTTTGCAGCAGTTTTATCCTTGTATGTGATGACAATCTCGGAGATTTTGCCTTCTTTGATGACTGCGTCGAATTTGGCGCCGGTGTAGAGGCGGAGGCCGTCAGCCCACAGACGGCTCTTGCCGGTGGCGTTGATGGTGATGGCGCCGTTGACGATGGCCTGGGGGTCGTCGTTGTAGTCTTTTGTGTCGCCCGAGAGGCGGGTCATGCCGTAGGATTCATTGATGAAGTCGTATGTGACTACATCGGCAGATGCTGCGAACGACATAGTCAGGGCAGCAATTGCAGAAAGTAAAAATTTCTTCATAAGATGGTTGATGTATTAAGAGGTTTATTATTTGTCGACGTATCGACGGAGAAAGATTTCAGTGGGGAAGTGGTCGGAGTAGCCGCCGAGGTAGGAGCCTGCTGAGTATGTGCGCTTGGGGTAGCCCACGCGGTTGCCCTCGGTGTCCTTGAGGAAGTCGAAGTTCAGCACCTTGGCCTCATAGAATGTCCAGCGGTGGTCGTCGGTGACGTTGACGAGGTTGCCCGACACGATAATCTGGTCGAAGAGGTTCCACGAGCTCTTGTATGCGAGTGTGCCCACGCCGCTGTCGAGCTTGCGCCAGAAGGGGTTGTAGAAGCCGTGTGCGCCTACGCCCTCGGGGTCCTTGCGGCCTCCGAGAATCTGAGCGCATGATTTGTCCTGCGGGTCGTCGTTGAGGTCGCCCATCACTATCACTCCTATCTCGGGGTCGACGCGCCAGAGGCTGTCGGCGATGCTCTTGGAGAGCTCGGCGGCGGCAATGCGGTTGGGCTCTGACTGTTCCTGGCCGCCGATGCGCGAGGGCCAGTGGTTGACGATGACGGCTATGCGCTGGCCCAGGAGCGAGCCGACGACGCACATCTGGTCGCGGGTGCGGAAGGGCACGGCCGTCAGACGGTGGTTGGTGACGTTCTCGAGGCGGAAGTAGCGGGGATTGTAGAGG
>JAICZO010000359.1 GCA_029057255.1 Muribaculaceae bacterium
CGGTGGCGAGAAGACACGACTGGCCATGATAACGCTGCTGCTCGAGCCTGTCAACCTGCTCCTCCTCGACGAGCCCACCAACCACCTCGACATGAAGACCAAGGACATCCTCAAGCAGGCTATCAGCGACTTCGACGGCACTGTCATCGTCGTCAGCCACGACCGTGAGTTCCTCGACGGGCTGGTGGAGAAGGTCTACGAGTTCGGCGGCGGAAAGGTGCGCGAGTGTCTCGGCGGCATATACGAGTTCCTCGAGAAAAAGAAGATGGCGTCGCTGCGCGAGCTTGAGGCTTCGGCTCCGAAGGAAGAGAAGACGCAGCCGAAGCAGCAGCCCGTCGAGCCCAAGGCCGATGCCCCGGCGCCCAAGCTGAGCTATGCCGAGCAGCGCGAGCGCGACAAGATTGTCAAGCGTGCCGCCCGCAAGGTCGAGGAGGCCGAGGCTGCGGTAGGACAGCGCGAGGCCGAGCTTGCCGAGATAGAGGCGCGGATAGCCGCCGGAGAGGTGGCTCCCGAGATTTTCGAGCAGCATGCAGCCGCCACAAAGGCCGTCGAGAACGCCATGAGCGTATGGGAGCTTGCACAGCTCGAGCTTGACGAGCTTAAGGGATAAGAGAAGTAAATAGATAATAAACATATCATTATCACAAAGTATGAAAACAACAAAAGCTTATTTGGTTATGGCAGCTATAATCGCTGCCGGCGCCATGACCGGCTGCGGCAAGAGCGAGGCTCCCAAGGGCATCGACACCGCAAACCTTGACACCGAAGTATCGCCCAAGGCTGACTTCTATGACTACGCCTGCGGCGGATGGATGAAAAACAATCCTCTCAAGCCCGAGTACTCGCGCTTCGGCACTTTCGACCAGCTCGGCGAGAAGAACCGCGAGCAGGTGCGCGAGCTCGTCCTCGGCCTTGACCGCAACGCTGCCAAAGGCTCCAACGAGCAGAAGGTGGCCGACCTCTACGACATGGGTATGGACAGCGTACGCCTCCACAACGAAGGCGCAGCTCCCCTTGCCGCCGACCTCTCAGTCATCGCAGCCACTCCCCGCGAG
>JAICZO010000036.1 GCA_029057255.1 Muribaculaceae bacterium
GATGTGTCATGATTGCCGTTGTGTTAGATTTTTATGCCGAGGAAGCTCATGAAAGCTATTCCCATAAGTGCGGTGATGATAAATGTGATGCCTACTCCGCGGAGGGGTGCGGGCACGTTGGAGTACTGGGCCACGCGCTCGCGCACGGCGGCGACGGCGGTGATGGCAAGGAGCCAGCCTATGCCCCACCCTGCTCCGGCGCAGAGGGCTGTGCCGACGCCGGCGAAGTCACGCTGCTGCATGAAGAGCGAGCCGCCGAGGATGGCGCAGTTTACGGCGATAAGGGGCAGGAAGATGCCGAGCGAGGCATACAGTGCGGGGGCGTACTTCTCGACCACCATCTCGACGAGCTGTGTCATCGAGGCGATGACGGCGATAAAGACTATGAGCGAGAGGAAGCTCAGGTCGACGTCGGCAAATTCCTGGCCGAGCCACACGAGGGCGCCCTGGCGCAGCACATATGTCTCGAGCAGGTAGTTGATGGGGAGTGTTATCGTGAGCATGAAGGTCACGGCTATGCCGAGGCCGAATGCTGTCTTCACATTCTTGCTCACGGCAATGAAGGAGCACATGCCGAGGAAGTATGCGAATATCATGTTGTCGACGAAAATCGACCGTATGAACAAGTTAAGGTTCTCCATAGTGCGGATGGTTTTTTACTGTTTTTCTTGCAGGTCCTTGTTATAGCTTCGGTGTACCCATATTATGCAGGCCACCACGATGAGAGCCATCGGCGGGAGAATCATGAGGCCGTTGTTGACGTAGCCTGCTTCGTAGAAGCTGTCGGGCACGACCTGAAAGCCCAGGAGTGTGCCTGAGCCGAGCAGCTCGCGGAAGAAGCCTACGATTATCAGGATGACGGCATAGCCGATGCCATTGCCCACGCCGTCGAGGAAGGAGGGCCAGGGGCGGTTTGCCATAGCGAAGGCCTCGAGGCGACCCATCAGAATACAGTTTGTGATGATAAGGCCGATGAACACCGACAGCTGCTTGCTCACATCATATGCGAAGGCCTGAAGGAGCTGCGACACGATGACAACGAGACCTGCGACGACGACAAGCTGCACGATGATGCGGATGTTGGTCGGGATGGTATTGCGTATCAGAGATATGATGACATTGCTGAAAGCGAGCACGGCGATGACCGAAAGGCCCATCACGACAGCCGGTTCGAGCTTGGCGGTGACGGCAAGCACCGAACATATACCGAGAATCTGGACGATTACCGGATTATCCTTCGAAAGAGGATTGAAAAAGACGCTTTTGTTGGACATTTTCGTAAGGTGTTATTTATTTTGCCGCGAGGCTTTCAAGGTATTTGCTGTAGGGAGCGATACAGTTGTCGATCATGGCGCCGACACCTTTGCTGGTGATGGTGCCGCCGGAGATGCCGTCGACGTAGTCTTCGTCGCCCTGGGGTGTCTGGCCGGCCTTGACTACCGCCACCGGGAGGAATGCACCGTTCTTTATAAGGTGCTTGCCGGCGAAGCTGCCGCTGAAGGCAGGCTTCTCGATTTCGGCGCCCAGACCGGGAGTCTCGCCCTGATGAGCGAAGTATGCTCCGTAGATTGTCGAACCGTCGGCGTCAACCGACACATAGCCCCATATCGGGCCCCAGAGACCGGCACCGTACATCGGCAGGATATACTTTGTGGCACCGTCTTCAAGGGTGCATACATATACGGGCAGGAGGCGCTCGGCGGCTGCCTGCTTGCTCTGAACAGCCACATTGACATCAAAAGCCTTTTCGGTGGCGTCGACACGCTCGCCTTCGGCATTGATGACATAGCTGTCGGTGATATACTTCTGATAGTCGCTGACGATGTCGCCGGCTTCGGGCTTAATGCCGACGCTTGCCAGAATCTGGCGCATCTTGTCGGCGTCGGCGTTTGCCTGCTGACGGTCTTTGAGAGAAATCGAAGTGAACGCGAGTGCCGTACCGACCACCACGACCAGCACTACTATATATATAATAG
>JAICZO010000360.1 GCA_029057255.1 Muribaculaceae bacterium
CGGTGGCTACAGACTCGTCGTCGGAGGTCCACTCGACAGAGCCTATAGTGGCGCCGGTGGGCTCGTAGGTCACTTCGAGGGGGAATGCGCCGAGGGTCCAGCAGACGGGGCCGTCGAGGGGCTTGATGGCTACCTTGCTTGCGCCGATAAACTTGTTGACGGTGAAGCTGATAGAGCCTTGCACGCCGGTGCGGTCGGTGGCTGTGGCCATAATCTTGGCGGTACCTTCCTTGAGGCAGATTACCTTGCCGTTCTCGTCGACGGTAGCGATGCTTTCGTCGGCACTGCTCCATACGATGCGCTTGTATGTGGCGTCCTCGGGCAGTATGGTGGCCTCGAGCTGGAGCTCGTCGGTGACATATATCTTGCCGTCTTCGCTTGGCTGAGTGGTGTTGACGACATTGATCTGCTCAACCTTGATGAGCTCGGGGATGACCTGCACCTGGAACGATACCTGGGTGTTGTAGATCTGGAATCCGAAGGGGTTCTCTGCCGTGATGACAGCCTCGCCCACCTTGATGGCGTGCACGGTACCGTCCTGGTCGACCGTGGCCACGCTTTCGTCAGAAGACTTGAAGACGATAGTGGGATCGTCGACATCTTCGGGGCCGTAAGTGTAGCTGATGGTGGAGTCCATGCCGACAGGCATGGGCAGCACTTCGCTCACATTGAGGGTGATTTCCTCCATGAGCTTGGCCATGGGGGCATCGAGGGTGAGCTGCTTTTCGTCGTCGCAGGCAGTGAAGGCTGCAGCGGCGATGAGCATTCCCGGTATGATAAAATATCTGTTTTTCATCTGATTATAGTTCTAAGCTGTTTCACTTTTACCATCCGGGGTTCTGACCCAGGTTGGGATTGAGCTGCATCTGGTCGACGGGCAGCGGGTGGAGGTAGTTGCGCTCAGCCCATACGCGGCCGGTCTCGATGATGAGACGCTGGTCGGCGTTGACGGGTACACCGGGGTTGGACCAGCGTGATTTCCACTCGCCTACGTGCTTGATGCCGAGGAAGTCCATAGGCATCTCCTTTTCGGCGGTCTTCCAGCGGCGGAGGTCGTCGATGCGGAAGCCTTCCTGGAATAACTCGATTGTGCGCTCGCGGCGAATCTCGGTGCGCATGTCGAGGCCGTTAGCGTCGACGAGGGCGTTTGTGAGGGCGGGCATGCTCTTGTTGACGCGTTTGCGCACGAGGTTGAGCGATTTGTTGAGGTCTTCGTCGCTGATTTTGCCGTCGCGCTCGTAGACAGCTTCGGCATATGTCAGGAGCACTTCGGCGTAGCGCAGGACGGGCCAGTCGTAGCTTGCGTTCTTGTCGTCAGTGCCGAGATTGCGCTCTGTGGCCCATTTCTGGGGGAAGTATCCCGAGCCCCAGTTGGGGATGAAGCCTTTGTACTTGGCGCGTTTCTTCTCGTCGTCGCTGCTGCTCCAGTCGGTGCGGCTGTTCTTCTCGGATGCATCCCAGAAAGTGTCGCCGGGGCGCATCAGAGTGTAGCGCATGCGGTTGTCGCGGTTCTGCCACTCGCTCTTGACGGTCTCGTAGCCCTTGAAGAGGGGCGACTTGTCGATGGGCAGACCGTCGGAGCAGAGGTACATATCGACGAGCTTTGCCGACACATACTGTGCGTTGGCGAGCACTTCGGTGGTGAGGTTGCGGCCTACGGTCTTGAGGGTGGGGTCGTAGCAGCGCTTGATGATATACTCTTTGTTGGCGCTCTTCTGTATGCCTGCGCCGTTGCAGACAAGGTCCTCGAGGATGAACATATACTTCTGCGCCGAGTCACCGAGGGCGACGGGGGCGAAGAGCTCGAACTTGTTGGAGTTGATGACCGTCAGTGCGGCATCGGCGGCCACGCCGCAGAGCTCTTTGCCGCGTGTCTCGTTCTGGCGGAACTTCTGCCATGTGCCTTCGAAGAGGGCCACGCGAGCCATGAATGCGTATGCGCCTTCGACGCCTACACGACCCTCTGCCAGTTCGGCGGTGGGCTTGAGCAGCTCTGTTGCGGTGCGGAGGTCTTCGAGGATGAAGTCGATGACTTCGCCGCGGTCGTTGCGCTTCGCTTTCATCAGAGCGTCGTCGACGTCGACAGTGTGGTCAACGAGGATGACGTCGCCGAATTTCATCACGAGCTGGAAGTGGTTCCATGCGCGGAAGAAGTATGCCTCGCCGATATACTGTGCGATTTCGTCCTTGTTGGCGTACTTCTCGGAGTTCTCGATGAGGAGGTTGCAGCGGCGGATGTTGCTGTAGGGGCCGCCGTACTCGCCGTCGCCCTGGGGCACGGCGTTTGTGCCGGTAGCGAATACGTTGATGCCGCTTTTGTCCTTGAGCAGGTCAGAGCGCTTGTCGGCGTGGGTGTTGTCATAGACAGTGCCGAAGTCGGGCAGCCAGCCGTAGAAAACGTTGGCGAAGCTTTCGAAGTCGCCCGGTTTGCCCCAGAGGTCATCCTCGGAGAGCTGGTCCTGGGGGCTCAGGTTGAGGCACGATGCCGAGGCGAGCGCCACAAGGCCGAAAGCCATATATTTGAAAATACTTTTCATCGATATATAATAAGGTGAGAGTTTTTAGAATGTGATATTAGCTCCGAATGTCCATGTGCGGTTGAAGGGGTAGCGCGCCATGTTTGTCACTGTCGATGCGGCCTCGGGGTCCCATCCGTCGTGGATGTGGCTTGTCTCCCACAGGTCGGTGCCGGTGATGTAGAAGCGGAGGTTGGTGATGGCCTTCTGACGCTTGAGCAGCTGCTGGGGCATGGTGTAGCCCACGGTGATGTTCTTCAGACGCAGGTAGCTGCCGTCGTTGACGAGCCACGAAGAGCACTGGTAGTTGTAGTTGTTGATGTCGGCAAGGTTGGTGAGGGTCGGGTAGCGGTTGTCGGGAGTCTCGGGGCTCCATACGTTGCCCACCCAGTGGTTCGAGCCGTTCTGGTATGCGGTACGCATAGGAATCTGCCAGGGGTCGGAGCTGCCGTTGCCCTGACGGCGGTATACAGTGCGACGGCCTGCGCCCTGGAAGATGACGTTGACGTCGAAGCCGTTCCATTCGGCGCCGAAGTTGAACGAGAACTGAATCTTGGGGTCGTCGGTGCCGAGGTATACATAGTCGTTGGCATCGAGCTTGCCGTCGCCGTTGACGTCCTCGAACATGTTGTCGCCCACGCGGAGCACGCGGATGTTGCCCACCTGCGATGTCTCCTGATAGCGGTCCTTATACTTGGCGAGCATCTCCTCGTCCTCGATCTTGCCGCAGTAGCGCAGACCGAAGATCGAGCGCAGGGGGTAGCCCTCGCGGTCGGAGCGCATACCGGCCTGGATTACGCCCGAGCCGCCGCGGTCGACGAGTTCGTTGTCGGCGTAGGTGAATGTGCCGCCGATGTGGTATGTCACCTTGCCTATCTGGTCGTTCCAGTTGAGCTGACCTTCGTAGCCCCATGCCTTGAACTTGCCGTCGTTGCCCTTGGGAGCGGCGTCGCCGAGGATGGCGGGGTAGAGCACGTCGATGAGCATGTTGTTGGTGTTCTTGTAGAAGGCTTCGACAGTACCGCGGAGGCGGTTGTTGAGGAAGCCGAAGTCAAGGGCGACGTTGTAGTTGTGGATGCGCTCCCATGTGCGGTCGGTGCTGACGAGCTTGCCGTTGGTGTTGATGGTGCCGACGAGCTGTCCGCCGATGAGGTTGCCGCCGGTGGACGCCATGTTGTAGAGCTGCACGCCGTCGTAGCGGTCGATACCGCTCTGGTTACCTACGTTGCCGTACGAAGCGCGGAGCTTGAGCTCGTTGACGTAGGGGCGGGCGCCCTGCATGAATGCTTCCTCGGTGATGCGCCAGCCTGCCGACGCGCCCCAGAAGAATGCCCAGCGGTTTTCGGGGCGGAACTTCGAGCTGCCGTCGTAGCGGGCCTGACCTTCGATCATGTACTTGCTCTTGTAGTCGTAGTTGGCACGGCCGTAGTACGACATGATGGCCTCTTCCCACTTGCCTACGTTTTTGAGGGTGGTCTCGCCGGTGCCGTTGGGCACGTTGAGCGAGGGCTGGATGTCGAGAGTGTGCGAGCCTGCGCCCTCGTACTGCTTGAGGTTGTACTGCAGACCGGCCATGAATGCCGTGTTGTGCACTTCATTGAAGGTCTTGCTGTAGTTGAGATAGCCCTGTACGGAGTAGAAGTCGGTCTGCGAGAAGGTCTTGTCGTAGTAGGTGTCCTTCTGCTGGGGGAATGTCACCTCGGGGGTGTTGTCGTACTGGTAGAAGTCGACGGGCACGCTCTTGGTGTCGCGTGTGGCCTCGGAGTGGTTGTAGCCGAGGACGGCGTTGGCGGTGAAGCCCTTGAGAATTTCGTAGCGGAGGGTCTCGCTGATGTTGATGGCGTTGACCTTGAGCTTGTTGTCGCCGCCCAGCTCGCAGAGCCAGTTGGGAGCGCGCCAGTCACGGCCCCATGCGTAGGGCTTGCCGTCGATGGTCGATGTCGGGAAGCCGGGCTGAGCCGAGTTGACGGTCAGGGCAGAGCCGATCTGAGTGGGCGATACCTGGTCCTGACGGTTGTATGCGATGACGCTCTGCAGCTCGAGGTTGCTTGCGAGCTGCATGCTGTTGTTGAGGCGGAGGTTGATACGCTGGTTGTGGTTGTTACCCCACTTGAGGTTGGAGTCGTCGTACATGTAGCCGAGCGAGAAGCGGTATGTGTTCTTGTCGGTGCCGCCGCTGACGCTGAGCTCGTGCTGAGTGCTCCACGAGTCGCCCCACATGACATCCTGCCAGTCGGTGTCGAAGAACACCATATCGTCGACGTTATTCATGTTGAGGGGGTTGCCGTTGATCCACTGGTTGCGGTATTTCTTGGCCAGCATGGCGTAGCGAATCCATGTGTCGCTGCTTGTGGCGCCGTCGTTGGTGCGCGCCATGAGCAGAGCGTCGGCCCACTGGTCGAGGCTCATAAGCTCGGCCGACAGACCGATGTGCTTGTATGTGAACGAGCCGTTGTAGTCGACCTTGACGCGGCCGCTCTTGGCCTGCTTGGTGGTGATGAGCACGACGCCGCCGGCAGCCTTGCTACCGTAGATAGAGGCCGAGGCGTCCTTGAGGAAGTTCATGCTCTCGATATCGGAGGGGTTGATGAGTCGGAGGTCGTTGATGCTCTCGTACTCGACACCGTCGATGATGATGAGGGGTGTGGCGGTATTGGCCGATACGGCACCGCGGAGGGTCATGTTCCACGATTCGTCGCCGGGGGCGGTAGAGTTACGTGTGATGATGACACCGGGTACCTGGCCCTGGATAGCCTGGACGGGCGATGAAAGGTTACCTTTGTTCTGGAGAGCCTTGTCGTCGATGACGGCAACCGAGCCGGTCATGGTAGCTTTTTTCTGTGTACCGTAGCCGACGACCACCACTTCGTTGAGCAGTGAGGTGTCTTCGGTCATGGTGATGTTGACCACGTTGCCGGTCACTTTCACTTCCTTGGGTTTGTAGCCCACGTAGCTCACGACCAGAGTGGCGCCGCTCTGTGCTTTGATTGAATACTTTCCGTCAATGTCGGTTACGGCACCGCCGGGCTGACCCTTGACGGTGACGCTGGCGCCTATCAGAGGCTCGCCGCTCTCGTCGACAATCTCACCGGTGACCGTCATTACGGTCTGCTGCGCTGCGGCCGGTGCCGGTTCGGCAACCGCCGCCTGCGGGCAGGCAAGAGCCATTGAGGCAGCCATTATGCTGCACAACAGCGGTCCGCGCAGTGATGAGACAAGTTGAGATCTCTTTCGCATAGTAAGAAGATTGGTTTTATTAGTTTTTTCAGTGTTATTCTGTGTCAGGCTATCGCCGATATGTAGGAGCGGACGTCGCGTCGTCCGAGCCGCAGATGGTTTTCCACGGTTCTTGCCGACAGGTCCAGCTCGCCTGCGATGTCGGCCACGTTCATATCGTCGTACCTGTTCATTATATATATAGTACGACGCTGCGGAGGCAGACACTCAACGAAGCTTCTCTCGCAAGCGGCTATGTCGCGGGCGAAAATCTCGGCCTCGGCATCGAAGATTTCGCCTTGGGCCGACAGTGCCATTTCGTCGCACGCGCCGCGGAAGCGGTAGATACGCCGGAGATAGTCGTTGACAAGGTTGTGGGCGATAGTGAAAATCAGCGATACCACGCCGGACTCTTCGAGTACGGCATCGCACTCGAGCAGGCGGAGCCACACGTCCTGTGTGAGGTTCTCTGCTTCGAAGCTGTCGTTGACGCGGGTGGAGATGTAGCTCTGCACGCGGCCCGATAGTCGGGTGTAGGTTGAGGCGATGATGCTTTCCCTGTCAGGGACTTGCGGTGTCATGGTAATCAGGATTAAGGGTTTCTTCGGTTTTGTCGTTGTCGGGGAGTTTTCGGAGCTTTTCCCGACAGTGCAAAATTATTACCTTATTATCGCCTTGCAAAGACAATTATCTCCTTTTATGTGTCATTTCATTATATTGGACGTATCAATTTTTTATAGCCTGACATACAGATGTTTAAGAAATTGAGATTGTGAATTTCATAATAATTTGAGACTCGGGGAGTGATTTGAGACGCTACCCGGGCCTGTCTGCGGCTGCCTTACAAGCGCTTTTTCAGGTACTCGGCGGGAGTGATGCCGGTGATATTCTTGAAGTATCTGAAGAACGACGCCCTCGATGAGAAGCCGCATTTCGCAGCCATTGCCGACAGCGTGTAGCGGGTCACGTCGGTGCGCTCGGCAAGGTCGATGAACTCCTCGACGCGGTACTGGTTGACGTAGTCGTAGTAGCTCTTGTTCATATACTGGTTGAAGAGGAACGAAAGGGCGTGCGCCGATGTGTCGACCATAGCTGCGAGGTCGGCAAGCTTCAGCTCGGGGTTGGTGTAGGGCTTGCGCGTCTTCATGAGCTTGTCGAGCGCGCGGAGCAGTCGCTTGCACTCTTCGTTGCTGATGCGCGTGGTCTTGTATCGCTGCTGCTTCTTTTTCTCGGCCTCGGCACCGGCCTCGATGGCCTGTCTGTGCAGGGTCTCGCTCTTGCGGCGGTGGCGCAGATATGCCGATGTGACAGCGGCGAATGCCATTCCGACTATCAGAACGGCCGCAATCAGCAGCCAGTTTATGCCGGGCTGCACCCGCACGGTCATGGCGCTTTCAAGCTCGTTGTGGCCGATAGGACGCATGCGCAGGGTGTATTCGCCCCGTGGCAGGTTGTAGTATATTATGCGGTCGTTAGCCGTTATGCGGTTCCAGTGTGTGTCATAGCCCTCGAGGAAGTACTCCACGAAGCGGTGCCGCGGGTCGGAGAAGCTGAAGTCGGAGGTCTTGACGGTGATGTTGTTTTCTTTGTCGCGCAGCGTCACCGAGGGGATGTCGCCGCTGTGGTCGACGCGCCCGATTATGCTGCGGCCGTCGGTGCTTATCTCGGTGACGGTCTCGCGCAGGCATGCGGCGGCGGTGCTGTCGAAGCGGGCGAAGTCCACTTTGACGAGTCCGCGGCTGTTGCCGATCCACATGTTGCCCTTGTCGTCATATACGGGCGGGCAGAGTGTGAAGACCTGATGCCTGAGGCCGTCGTTCTTGCCGTACAGGTGGTAGGAGCCCTCGTTGTTGAAGCGTACGAGGCCCTTGTCGGTGCCTGCCCACATCCATCCGTCGCGGTCCTGCTCGATGAAAGTAGTCGTCGTGCCTGACGATGTTTCGGGAGTCGGCAGCACGGCGGTCTCGGTCAGCTCGAGGTTCGAGGTGAAGACGTTGCCGCGGTCGGGCACGAAGTACAGCCGGTGCGATGCGTCCTCGAAGATGTCGCGTATCTTGAGCTTGCCGGGGAAGTCCTTGGGGAATCTGTCGGCGTGCAGCTCGCTGCCGTTCCATATCGCCATGCCGTTCTCGGTGCATATCCACCCTCTGCCTGTGCTGTCGAAGAAAATGTCGTATACGTTTCCTGCGGGCAGCTGCGAGTTGAGGCTGTTGAAGTGCGCCGTCTCCTTGTCGTCGGCGTTGAAGCGGAAGAGGCCGCGCGAGGTGCCCGCCCACATGTTGCCGTCAGAGTCGGCCGTAAGGGTGAATACCGACTCGCTGCGGAAGGGCTGGCGAGAGCTGTCGAAGTCGGTCAGCGACATCGAGGCGGGGTTGAAGACGTACATGCCGCCGCCATAGGTGCCGACGTAGTATCGGTTGTTGCGGTAGAGTATGCTGAAGATGATGTTGGAGCGGATGCCGGGCGTGCGGAAGGTGGCGTGCCGTCCGTTGGCCTCGTCGATGAAGTACAGGCCTTCGCGCGTGCCTATCAGCTTCTGTGAGCCGTGTATCGCCAGAGAGCGCACCGTCAGGTTGCCGGTGTCGATAATGCCCGGCACGCAGTATGTCTCGAGCAGTCCGCTCGAGTAGGGTGTGTAGTCGACGCCCTGCTGGTAGTAGCCGAGCCACAGCAGCGGGGTGGTGTCGAGCAGCATCGAGTAGACCGAGTTGGAGCTGAGCTTGAGGTTGTCGCCCTCGGTCTGGGTGCTGTGGCTCAGTATGTTGCCGGTGACGGGCGACCACTTGAATATGCCTTCGCCGTCGGTCGCTATCAGCAGGCTTCCGTCCGGCATTATGCTGATGGCCGTGATGATGTTGTTGCCTACGGCGACGGTGTCGAGAAATCGGCCGGCCTTGGTGTCGAAGCGCAGCATGCCGCCGCCAAGAGTGCCCATGTACAGCATGTCGCCCGTGTCGGTCAGGGTCGTTATGGCGCCGTTGGTGGTCACGGGGTAGCGCTGCAGGGCGCCGCTGCCGGTGTCGAAGTGGTACAGGCTGCTGTATGTCGTCAGCCACAGGCCTCGGTCGTCATCCTTCGTCATTGCGCTGACTTCGTTGTCCTGCGACAGCATGTCGGGCCGCAGCAGGGTGTGTGTCGACCGGCCTGTCGTCGTGTCGTAGGCGTAGAGCCCGTGTGTGGTGCCTGCATACAGGGTGTGGATGCCGTCAAAGACCAGCGCGTTGACCGAGCAGTTGATGTCGTCGGGCAGAATCTGCACGAGTTCGGCGTCGGGCTGCTCGAGGCAGTAAAGACCCTGATAGTTGCCGACATACAGACGGCCGTCGGGGCCTGATGTGATGGCATGTACGCGGCTCGGCTGAGAGTTTTCGGCCGGGAAGGAGTAGTTGCGTATGTTGTTGCCGTCGAAGCGGTCGACACCGGCGCCGGTGCCGAACCATACATATCCGTCGGCGTCTTTGTATATAGTGTTGACGAGCAGGTCGCTCAAGCCGTCGGCTGTGCCCATATTGCGCAGTACGGGCATGTCCGAGGCAAGGGCGGCCGTGCCCGTGAGCATGGCTGCGAGCGCTATTATCGCTGATTTGATGAGATTGAGAGGACGTCTCGTCATGGTGTAACAGTCGGTTCCAATATGATTTAAGGGTTGAGGTTCAGGATACAAAGTTAGAAAAAAATATCCTAATATAGAAAAGAGACCGCAACCTGTGTCGGATGCGGTCTCTTTGTGGAGTCAGACTGATATTTCGGGTCTTATTTTACATATACTTTCTTGCCGCCGATGATATAGAGG
>JAICZO010000361.1 GCA_029057255.1 Muribaculaceae bacterium
CGACCCCCACAGCTCCCCACCGGGCTCGGTCGACAGGGTCGGGCGCCACACGGCGGCCCTGCCCGCCGCCGCCGGGCGCAGCCTCATAAGCGGCGACAGCGCTGTCAGCCGCGCCACCGTCATCATCGCTCCCGAGGACGAGAGCATGCTGCATGCCATCGCCGAAGCGGCGGCGAAGAACCGCAGCTACGTGCTGAACGCCCTCAACACCCGAGACTCGCTCTACACCGAAAACGCCTGTCTGCTACAGGCCAACGTACCCCAGCGACGCATGTACGAGCTTGCTGTCGACGGTCTGATGCACAGCTACCCCGGCTACGTGCCCGTGATACTGCAGAGCGACGGCGGCCGCAACGAGCGCGAGGCATTCACCGCCTACCTCGCCGAGCGCTACCGTGCCGCCGGCACCGAGCCTGTCACCATAACATACAAGAGCAGCCTTATGCTGAGCCAGCTCGACGCGCTCCCTGTCGGCAACGGTCAGAAGTATGTCTTCGTACCCTCGTCGGCGTCGCTGCCCGAGTTCAACAAATACGCATATGTTGTCATGACCTTCCGCGACAGGCTTATCGCCGAAGCCAACGGCTCTGACAGCGCATGCGCCGAGATATTCGGCTACCCCGACTGGACGGCATTCCGCGGCGACGTGCTCGACACCCTCCACCGCCTCAACGCCACGGTATACTCGCGCTTCTTCGACGACTTCAACGGCTTCTCGGCACGCACCGTAGCCTCCGACTTCCGCCGTTGGTACGGCGAGTCCTACATCGAGAGCATCCCTACATACGGCCTGCTCGGATATGACTGCGCCTGCTATATCATCAAGAACATCCGCAGCAACGACGGGCACTTCGACCCGCTGTCGCCGGTGTCATTCTCCGGCGTACAGTCGACATTTGACTTCACACGCTCGGGCGAGGGATACGTCAACAATGCCATCTATATCATAACATATCTGCCCGGAGGCCGGGTGTCGGCATACGTACAATGAAGGTCTTCAGACTGCTTGTCGCCATAGCCGCCCTGCTGACGGCAATAGGCATGAGTGCCGAGACACACTACAAGCCGCACATCAGCATCGGCGGGCGCGCCGGAGCCACTTTGGGGCAGATGTCCTTCTCGCCCTCGGTCAAAGAGAAGTGGAACACCGGCACCACCGGCGCCGTGACATTCCGCTATACCGAGGAGAAGCTCTTCGGCCTTATCGCCGAGTTCGGATGGGTGCAGCGCGGATGGGCAGAAGACTTCGAGCTTGCCCCTATCAGCTACCGCCGCACGCTCACCTACCTCCAGCTCCCGATACTGACGCACATCTACTTCGGCACGCGCCGCTTCAAGGGCTTCGTCAATCTCGGCCCGCAGGTGGCATACCTTATCGGCGACGACATCAAGGCCGACTTCGACTACCGCAACCCGCTCTCCGACCCGCGCTTCCCCTCGCGCAGCCGCCGCACCGAGCAGCTGTACACCGACGTCCACAACCGCTTCGACTACGGCATCTGCGCCGGCGTCGGCTGCGAGTTCTATGTGCATCCGCGCCACTCGGTACTGCTCGAAGGACGGTTCTACTACGGCCTCGGCAACATCTTCCCCTCGTCGAAGGCCGACGTCTTCGGGGCGTCGAGGTGCATGTCAATCGAAGTGTCGCTCGGCTACTTTTTCCGTCTGAAATAGAACAATGGCAAAACTCAAACAGAAGACAATGTGGTTCTGCACATCGTGCGGCGCCGACTCGCCCAAGTGGACGGGCCGCTGCCCCGCGTGCGGCCAGTGGAACACTATGGTCGAGGAGAAGGTGACAACAAGCACCGCGACCACAGCCCCTCTGCCCGGAGGCCGCCACAAAGCCGTGGCACGCCCTGTCAACAGCATCGAGGCCGTCGACGAGCCTCGCTACCACATGCCCAGCGAGGAGCTGAACCGCGTGCTCGGCGGAGGTCTTGTCAAGGGTTCGATAGTGCTTATCGGCGGCGAGCCGGGCATAGGCAAGTCGACACTTGTGCTGCAGAACCTGCTTGCCATCCGCAACCGCCGCATCCTGTATGTGTCGGGCGAGGAAAGCGCCACCCAGCTCAAGCTCCGCGCCGACCGCATAGGCCGCGGAAGCGACAATCTGTTTATCGTCTGCGAGACATCGCTCGAGAATATATTCAGCCATGTCGAGGAAGTGCAGCCCGACATACTCGTGGTCGACTCCATACAGACCATCGCCACCGAGACCCTCGACTCGTCGGCGGGCAGTGTCAGCCAGGTGCGCGAGTGCGCCGCGGCGCTGCTCAAGTTTGCCAAAGAAAGCTCGGTGCCGGTGCTGCTCATCGGCCATATCAACAAGGAGGGCACCATCGCCGGCCCCAAGGTGCTGGAGCATATCGTCGACGCCGTGCTGCAGTTCGAGGGCGACAGGCAGTATATGTACCGCCTTCTTCGCGCCATCAAGAACCGCTTCGGCAGCACGTCCGAGATAGGCATCTACGAGATGTGCCAGCGTGGCCTGCGCGAGGTGAGCAATCCGTCGGAAATGCTGCTTACCCACTACGACGAGGAGCTGTCTGGCGTCGCCATAGGCGTCACCGTCGAGGGTATACGCCCCTTCCTGATCGAAGTGCAGGCGCTTGTCAGCACGGCGGCATACGGCACTCCGCAGCGCTCGGTGACGGGCTTCGACGCCAAGCGCATGAACATGCTTCTTGCCGTGCTCGAGAAGCGCGTCGGCTTCAAGCTCGGCGCCAAAGACGTGTTCCTCAACATCGCCGGCGGCCTGCGCGTCAACGACCCCGCGCTCGACCTCGGCGTCATTTCTGCCATACTGTCGAGCAACGTCGACATGGCCATCCCCCGCGGCTGGTGCATGACAGGCGAGGTCGGTCTCTCGGGAGAGATACGCCCCGTCACCCGCATAGAGCAGCGCATAACCGAGGCCGACAAGCTCGGCATGACCGACATGCTCATCCCCGCGGGCACCCTCAAAGGCTTCGATACGACGAAGCTCGGAATACGCCTTCATGAAGTGGCCAAGGTGGCCGACGCATTCCGAGCTTTATTCGGCTGACAGGCCGGCAGACTATCTGTCGGTTGCCTCGCCCCAGCCTCCGCCGAGACACTTGTATAGATTCACCAGTGCGAGATACTCGTCGCGCACGGCATTGCTCACGCTCACCTGGGCGTCGAAGTAGCGCCGCTGTGCGTCGAGCACGTCGATGTAGTTTATCACACCCATATTGTACTGGGCATATGCCAGTCGGGTATAGTTCTGCGCTGCCTCGAGGAGCTCGCGGCGGCGCTCGGTGGTGCGTCGCATCAGGCGGAATGTCACCGTGGCGTCGTCGACTTCGTGGAATGCGGTGAGCACCTTCTGCTCGTAGTTCAGGCGGCTCTGCTCGTAGGCGGCGATAGCGGCCTTGTACTTGCGCTTGTTGCGGCCGAAGTCGAGGATGGTGCCGGCAATCGAACCGACTACGTATGAGAAGGGCGACTCGAAGAAATGGCTGAACTCATTGTTTTCCCAGCCTCCTGTCAGGGCTATGCGCAGCCTGGGGAAGCGGTCGGCATAGCTCACGCCCACTGACGAGAGCGAGCTGCGCAGCGCCGCTTCGGCAGCACGCAGGTCGGGGCGGCGGCGCAGCAGCGTCGACGGCAGGCCTACGGGAAGGTTATCAGGCAGCGGCTGCTCGAGGTCAAGGCGTCCGCGCTCTATCTCGTCGGCAGGGTAGCGGCCCATAAGCAGGGTTATGGCGTTGCGCTGCACTTCAATCTGCCTCTCGAGCCCCGGGATGAGGGCCGCGGTGGTGGCATGCTCGACCTGCGCCTGACGGTAGACGGTCTCGGGGGTTAGGCCGCCCTCGAAGCGTAGCTTTGCTTTCTTGAGGTTCTCCTCGCGGGTGAACAGCGTGCGGCGCACGATGGCAAGCTCGTTGTCGAGCGCGAGAAGACGGAAGTATGCCGTGGCGGCCTCGGCGATGAGCGTCATGCGCATGGCGCGCTGGTTCTCGACCGACTGCATGAAGTCGGCCGCACCCTTCTTCCGCGCCCACGCGAGTCCGCCCCAAAGGTCCACCTCCCAGCTCAGAGTTGCCTTGAGGTCGATCTGCGGGTCGGTGATGTGCTTCTCCCCGTAGTAGTCGTTTGTCTCGCGGTTATACAGAGCGCTTGCGCCGAGCGTAGGGAAGAAGTTGGCCTTCGACAGGCCGTACATCTCCCGCATCTGCTCTACCCTCGCTCCGGCCGCGAGGAGGTCGCGGTTGTGCTCGAGAGTCTCGTTGATGATGTAGACGAGGGCCGAGTCGGTATAGAACTTCCACCACTCGATGTCGGCAATGGTGGCGCTGTCAGTCTCGTTACCTGCCAGGGCGTGGGGCAGGTCGAGCTGGGGCTTAGTCAGATTGCGAGTGCCCGAGCAGGAGGCAAGCATCGCCATCATGCAGGCGGCTGCTATATATAAGATGTGACGTTTCATTTGGCTGATGTTTTAGCGGTTTTCCGTGCTTTGAGTCGGCGCTGCGCCTTGTCGATCATGACGAAGAAGAAAGGCACGAACACTATGCCGACCGTGATGGCCACGAGCATGCCGAAGAAGACTCCGGTGCCGATGTCGCGGCGGGCGGCGGAGCCGGGGCCGGATGCGAAGACAAGGGGCAGAAGGCCGAGCATGAAGGCAAGCGATGTCATGACGATGGGTCGGAAACGCAGGCGCGCCGCCGTGAGCGCTGCCTTGAGCGCATCGGCACCCTTCTCCACTTCTTCCTTTGCAAACTCGACGATGAGGATGGCGTTCTTGGCCACGAGGCCGACGAGCATGACAAGGCCGATCTGGAAGTAGATGTTGTTCTCGAGGCCGCACAGCGCGATGCCGAGATAAGCACCTACTCCGGCCACAGGCAGCGAGAGGATGACGGCAAGAGGCACCGACCAGCTCTCGTAGAGCGCGGCAAGAAAGAGGAACACGAAGACAAAAGCGAGCGCGAGGACAACTCCCGTATTGCCGCCGTTGTGCTTCTGCTGGTAGGACAGACCCGCCCACTCGACGCCGATGTTCTCCGGCAGGTGTTCGGCCACAATCTGCTCAAGACGCTCCATAGCCTGGCCGGTGGAGTAGCCCTGTGCGGCCTCGCCCGATACTGTCGCCGAGTTGAACATGTTGAAGCGTCCTACCGTGCCGGGGCCGGCGGTGTAGTGGGTCGTTCCGAGCGATGTCACGGGCACCATGACACCGTCGCGGCCGCGCACCGAGAAGAGATTGAGGTTGTCGCGGTTGGCTCGGTAGGGAGCCTCGGCCTGGATATATACGCGGTAGATGCGGTTGAACATATTGAAGTCATTGACATATACCGAGCCTGTGAAGGCCTTCATGGTCGAGAAGATGTCGCTCATGGGCACGCCCTGCAGCTTGGCCTGGTCGCGGTCGACGTCGAAGAACAGCTGCGGGATGTCGCTCTGGAGCGATGTCGACAGGCCGGCGAACTCCTTGCTCCGGTCGGCATAGTAGCGGAGGGTGTCGACGGCGCGGGCAAGGTCGGCGTATGTGGCGTCGCCTCTGGCCTCGAGAGCCATCTCGAAGCCGCCCGACGTACCCAGGCCGGGGATGATGGCCGGGGTGAAGAAGTAGACGTTGGCCTCGGGATACTGCGCTATCTCCTCCGCAATCCTCGCACGCAGCTCGGCAAGCGAGTTGGAGCCGCGCTTGTCGGCAGGCTTGAGGATGACAGTCAGCTGGGCGTGGGCCTGGTTGGTGCCGGTGCGGGGCGACGAGCCGGTGACGTTGAGCACATACTCCACGTCGGGGTCGGACTGCAGGAAGGTGATGGCACGCTCGGTGACGGCGCGGGTGCGCTCTATGGTCGAGCCTTCGGGCAGCTCAAGCTCTACGGTGAAGTAGCCCTGGTCCTCGGGCGACATGAAGCTCGTGGGCAGCAGCGTGTTGGCCACATAGATAAACACCAGAGCGATGCCGAAGGCGGCCAGCATGCGGCGCGGATGTCCGAGCGAGCGGCCGATCATCTTGCAGTAGAAGCGGTTGCCGCGGGCGAGCCAGTAGTTGATGAGGCGGAAGAAGCGGCGCTTGCGGCCGTGCTGCGGGCGCAGCAGCATCGAGCACATCACGGGCGAGAGGGTCAGAGCCACGACTGTGGAGATGATGACCGACACGGCGATGGTGATGGTGAACTGGCGGTAGAGCTGGCCGGTGATGCCGGGCAGGAAGCTAACGGGCACGAACACGGCGCAGAGCACGAGCGACATGGCGATAAGGGCGCTGCCCAGACCATCCATCGCACGGCGTGTGGCCTCCTTGGGCGGCACACGGTCCTTCTCCATGATGCGGTCGACGTTCTCCACCACGACGATGGCGTCGTCGACAACGATGCCGATGGCAAGGATGAGGCCCAGCAGTGTGAGCATGTTGAGCGAGAAGCCGAAGACAAGCATCACACCGAAGGTACCTATAAGAGAGATAGGCACGGCGATGATGGGGATGAGGGTGGCTCGCCAGTTCTGCAGCGACAGGAACACCACAAGGATGACCAGCAGCAGTGCCTCGAAGAATGTGCGGTAGACATGGTGTATCGACTCGGAGATGTAGGTCGTCATGTCGAAGGGGATATTATAGGACAGACCCTCGGGGAAGGTGCGGCTTATCTCCTCCATCGTCTTCTTGACCTGGTCGGCCACATCCATAGCGTTGGAGCCGGGCAGCATGTTTATCTCGAGCACAGCGGCGTTGCCGCCGTTGATACCCGACTCTGTCAGGTAGCTCGAAGCCTCGAGGCTCACGCGTGCCACGTCCTTGAGTCGGATGATGTTGCCGTTGCTGTTGGCGCGGATGACTATATCCTCGAACTCGGCCACCGACGACAGACGTCCGCGGGCGATGATAGGCACTGTCAGGTCGATGCCGTTCATCGGCGCCTGGCCGAGCACGCCGGCCGCCGACTCGCGGTTCTGGTCCTTAAGCGCGCTCTGTATGTCCTGCACAGTGAGGCCGAGGTCGGCGAGCTTGTCGGGCTGCACGAAAATCTGCATGGCATAGTAGCGACCGCCGACGTTGCGGATGCTGCCCACACCGGGCACACGACGCAGCAGGTCGAGCACGTTGAGGGTGGCGTAGTTGGACAGATATATCTCGTCGAACTTGGGGTCGGACGACAGCAGCGTTATTGTCATGAGCTTGTTGGCGGTCTCCTTCTCGACGGAGATGCCGTTCTGCACCACTTCGGCGGGGAGGCGCGACTCAGCCTTCTTCACGCGGTTCTGCACGTCGACGGCAGCGAGCTCGGGGTCGACGTCGATGTCAAAGGTTATCAGCGCCGAGAAGCCGCCCGAGTTGGAGCTTGTCGAAGTCATGTATATCATGCCGGGGGTGCCGTTTAGCTCCTGCTCGATGGGCGTTGCCACGGCCTGTGTCACAGTCATGGCGTCGGCGCCGGGGTAAGAGGCGGCGACACGCACCACCGGAGGCACGATACGCGGATACTGGTCGATGGGCAGCATCATAAGTCCGATAGCGCCCAGAATCACGATGACGATAGATATTACTATCGAGAACACCGGATGGTCAAGAAAGAAATTCTTCTTCATAGGGCTTTACTTTATAGAGTCGGCCGGAGCTGCCGGCACGGGACGTACTTTCATGTTGTGGCGCAGCTTGTGGTAACCTTCGACCACGATATCCTCGCCTGCGGCAAGACCGCGCTCGACGATGATGCTGTTGCCGAGCTCGGGACCGGTCTCGACGAATCGACGCTCGACGATGCTGTCGGGGCGCACCACATATATATATGCGCCGCCCTTCTCGATTTCAATTGCTTTGGCGGGTACTTCGATGGCGTCGGTACGGACATCGACCAGCACCTTGACCTTGGTGAACTCGCCGGGCAGCAGGGCATGCTCAGGGTTGGGCATCTCGGCACGCACCGAGAACGTACCTGTCGAGGGGTCGACCTGGGGCGACGCGAAGTCAACCACGCCGCGGTGGGGATACTGGGTACCGTCGGCGAGAGTGACAGTCACATATGAGTCCTGACGGTCCGTGCCGTCGCGATGTCCGAGATTGACGTTGCGGTCCTTGCTCTTGAGATAGTCGAGCGATGTCATCGAGAAGTCGACCAGCACCGTGTCGCTCTTGACGACAGTGGCGAGCAGCGACTTGCCCGAGGGACCCACGAGCGAGCCTATGTCGGCGCTGCGCTCTGAGATATATCCGGCGATAGGACTGCTGACAGTGGTGTAGCTCAGCGTCAGCTCGGCCTGGGTAAGGTCGGCCTGGGCCACACTCTCCTCGGCCTTGGCGCTCTCGTAGGCGGCCTCGGCATTGTCGAGGTCAAGCTGCGATGCCGCATTCTGCTCGAAAAGGGGGCGGATGCGGGCAAGGTCACGCTCAGCCTTGAGAGCGTTGGCCTTTGCCTTGTTGAGCTGTGCGCGAGCCTTCTCGGCACGCGCGCGATATACCTTGCGGTCGATTACGAAGAGGGTCTGACCCTTGTTGATGTGTGTACCTTCCTCGAAGAGTATGCGCTCGAGATATCCCTCGACGCGCGCGCGTATCTCCACGAACTGCTGTGCGCGGATACGGCCTACATACTCACCGTATATGTTTACGTCCGACTCCTTGACAGGCTCGACAGTGACCACCGGCAGGGGCGCGGCTTTTTCTTCACGTCCGATGATTTTAATGACGGCCACTGCGACAATGGCCACAACAATTGCAGCAATCACGCCATAGACTGCATAGCGACGGGTATTCTTCATTCTGTCGTGGGATAATTTCTTGGGTTTCATTATCGTTTCGAGCTTTAGCAGCCCCGGTCTCCCGGAGCATAATGTGATGTATTCATTACAAAGATAACGTTTTGTATAGCACTATGGTTTAAAGCAGACTATTAAAAAAACGAAAAAAGGCATGAAAGGAGGATAGCCTTCCATGCCTTTGTATCAGATTAGGTAAGATGAGTGTTATTCGAATTCGATAAGTATCGCGTCAGCTCCGACAACTTCGTTAGGCTTCACAAAGATGCGCTTTACAGTGTGCTCTGCCTCGGCGGTGACGTCGTTCTCCATCTTCATTGCCTCGTAGACCAGGAGCAGGTCGCCTTTCTTCACCTTGTCGCCGGGCTTGACGTCGACCGAGATGATGCGGCCGCCCATAGGAGCCTGGAGAGTGGGGCCTGTGATAGGCTCTTGCGATACAGCTTCCTCGACCTTCTCCTCGACAGCTGCGGGAGCGGTAGCCTTGTACTCTTCTTCACGACGCTTGCGCAGGAAGGTATTGGCCACGGTGGGCAGGAGTTCGAGAAGCAGCTCTTCCTCGCGGTTGGATGCCAGAGGCACGTTGCCGAACTCGGGCAGAGTGGGGTTGGCGGGGCGCTTGTACGACGAAGTGTCGTAGGGCTTCTCCACGGGGCTGCCGGTGATTTTCTCGCGGAAGGCGGGGTCGATAGCCACGGGGTTGTGGCCGTACTCACCCTTGACGAGGCTGACGAACTGGTTGGAGGGGTTGGAGTAGTCAGGCTGGCCTTTCTTGCG
>JAICZO010000362.1 GCA_029057255.1 Muribaculaceae bacterium
TTTGTCTCGTGGGCTCGGAGATGTTTATAATATTCAGTGGATGGCATGTGTGCGTCGCGCGTGGACGCCTAATAATCGGCGTCCTCGCGGACGCCCGCCTCCGCTCGGCTGCGGCCAAAAACCTGCTTTATAGCATCGAAATCATAGGGCCTGATTCTCGGTCATTCGCAAAAAAAGTTGTAACTTTGCAGCCTGAAATCAACACTTTCGTAATCACATGAACACAGTAGCTCGTCTATTAGCAGAGAAACTCCTCAAAATCAGCGCGGTAAAACTTCAGCCCGCCAATCCTTTCGTATGGGCGTCGGGATGGAATTCGCCTATCTATACCGATAACCGTCGTACACTGTCGTATCCCGATGTACGTTCTTTCATCAAGATTGAGCTCACTCGCACAATCCTTGAGCAGTTCCCCGAAGTTGAGGCTGTGGCAGGTGTTGCCACCGGAGCCATCGCTCAGGGCGCTCTTGTAGCCGATCTTCTTAATGTTCCCTACGCGTACGTCCGTTCTACTCCCAAGGACCACGGCCTCGAGAATCTCATCGAGGGTGATCTCCGTCAGGGTCAGAAGGTTGTCGTTGTCGAAGACCTCGTGTCGACCGGCAAGAGCTCGCTCAAGGCTGTTGAGGCTATCCGCAACGCCGGATGTGAGGTTGTCGGCATGGTGGCTCTCTTCACTTACGGCTTCCCCGTGGCAGAAGAGAACTTCGCCGCTGAAGGCGTGCGCCTTGTCACTCTGAGCGACTACAACTCACTCCTTGAAGTGGCGCTTGACACAAAATATATCAGTGAGAGCGATTTCGTGACTCTGCAGCAGTGGCGTCAGGACCCCGCCAACTGGATTCCCAGCCGTTAAGTTATCATGGCTGCATATTCTTCGAAAGCGACGGTGGTCAACCGCCCCGCCGCCGAGCTGACAGCTCGATTCAGTGACTTCACAGCCCTCCAGGCAGCGCTCGACAATCTCGATGCCGAGCAGCGCGCCGCCGTCGGCGATGTGGCGTTCACTGAAGACAGCATCAAGATAACGACTCCCCAGGTAGGCGAAATTGTCCTCAAGGCTGTCGAGCGCACTCCCGAGCGCATCCGCCTCGAGGCCCAGCACTCGCCCGTGCCCATGAATCTCATCGTTGACTTCAAGCCCGTAGGCGAGGAGTCGACCGAGGTGAAAGGTACTATCGACGTCGACCTGCCCATGATGCTGCGTCCGCTCGTAGGCCCCACACTGCAGAAGGCCGCCGACCAGTTCGGCCAGCTCTTCGCGCGTCTTGCCTGAGCATTCTTAAGCAGATCGACGATGAAATATTACGACAGAAAAGTCCGCCGAGCTATCAGAACAGCCGCACGGTCTTTTCTGTCTTTTTTTGTGCCGCTGCTGCTGTTAAGCGCATGCAACACAGTGAATGACGACCGTGTGCCCGTCCAGCCTGTCAACATAGTCTTCCGCACCGTGGCCGACTGGAATGTATATGGCGTCGCCGGCGCGCTCGAGCACCGCTCCTTTATCCGCGACAAGCGCCAGCCGGCCAACTTCCCTTATACCGAAATGACTTACACCGGCTTCGGCGGGGTGTTGCTTGTGAGTGATGTCATGGGCACGCCGATGGCTTACGACCTGTCGTGTCCGGTCGAGAGGCGCCGCAATGTCAGGGTGTTCATCAACGACGAGGCCGAGCACCTTGCCGAGTGCCCCGAGTGCGGAAGCCGCTACAACGTATTCTCTCTCATGGGCTATCCTGTCAGCGGGGAGGCCGCCGACCACGGCTATGCCCTGCGTCGCTACCGTGTGACACAGGGTGCCGAGGGCCAGGATTACCGTACTGTACGATTCTGATAACACAGCATATTGCATGACAAGGCATTATCTTTCTCTCTGGCTACTGCTGCTGGCCGCTTTCGCAGCTTTTGCCATAGCGTCGGCATTCGACATGCCCGAAGTGGCGGGCCATCAGTTCAAGTCCTCCGAAATATATGACGGGCTGTTCGGGCAGCGAGAGCCTGCCGACGGCGCTGTCATGTCAGCCGACACGTCGGTATCAGTCCCCGATACGGTGCTCGCCGGCGACCGTGTGGTTTTCCCTGTGCCGTGCGACACTGCCGCCCAGACCATCATGCTCTTCGGCGACTCTATGCTCGAGGGTCTCGGCCCGCGCCTTGCCGCCTACGCCGAGCATAACGGACACACTCTCTACACCGTGATGTGGTACAGCTCTACATCGGAAGTGTGGGGGCGCTCCGACAAGCTGAAGTCATATATCGAGCGCATCAAGCCGACATACATCATTCTCTGTCTTGGCGCCAATGAGTTGATTGTAAGTGATATCGCACGGAAGCGTGAGAAGTATGTGCGCAAGATTCTCGCCGATATCGACACGGTGCCTTACCTGTGGATAGGGCCTCCTAACTGGCGTCGCGACACCGGTATAAACGACCTTATCGCCGCCAACACCCCGAAGGGCACTTTCTTCCTCAGCGACGGCATGCACTTCGAGCGCTCGAAGGACGGCGCCCATCCGACACGCTCGTCGGCTTCGGAGTGGCTCGACAGTGTCATGAGGTGGATGCCCGCCAACGCCCTGCACCCTATCCGGATGGACGTGCCCGAGCGTGCCACGGCGCGTGCCGCCCGCATCTATGTGCATCAACCCGACGAAAAGTGATATGAGCGTGCTGACAGACCTTTGCAATAATATCGCCGCACACCTTGCCTATAACCCGGCCGAGCCGATGCTCTTCTCGTCGGGCACGTTCTGGGCGCTGTTCCTTGTCTTCATGCCACTCTACGGGCTATTGCGCAGCCGGCTGTGGCAGATGCTCGTCTTCGTGACGGCATTCAGCTTCTTTTTCTACTACAAGAGCAGCGGTCTCTTTGTGCTGCTGCTTGCCGCGACATCGGTCTTCGACTGGACGCTGTCGCGCGTGATGTCGCGCCCCGGGCGGTCGCGCCGTTTCCGCCGCATGTGTGTGGCAGCCTCGCTGCTTGCGTCGCTTGGCATCCTGGCCTACTTCAAGTATGCCAACTTTTTTCTGTGGAACATCAATGCCATGATAGGCGGCAACTTCCAGCCGCTCGACCTTGTGCTGCCCGTCGGCATATCGTTCTATACGTTCCAGTCGGTGAGCTATATAATAGATGTGTACAAAGGGCGGGTAGCGCCGACGGAGACGTGGCTCGAGTATGCATTCTTCCTGTCGTTCTTCCCCGCGCTCGTGGCCGGTCCTATTGTGCGCGCCGACTATTTCCTGCCTCAGATACGACAGAACCGTCATGCCACGCGCAGCGAGGTCTTCACGGGGCTGTGGCTGATAATGCTCGGAGTGGTGAAGAAAGCTGTCATCGCCGACTATATCGCGCAGTACAACGACCTTATCTTCGACGCCCCCGGCGCCTACTCGGGCTTCGAGACCCTTATGGGCATAATCGGCTATACGATGCAGATTTACTGCGACTTCTCGGGCTACTCCGATATGGCCATAGGCATAGCCATGATTATGGGCTTCTCGCTTGCCCGCAACTTCAACTTCCCCTACCGCTCGCAGAATGTCGGCGAGTTCTGGCACCGGTGGCACATCTCGCTCTCGACATGGCTGCGCGACTATATCTACATCCCTCTGGGCGGAAACCGCAAGGGCACCGCGCGCACATATCTCAACAACTTCATAACCATGCTTGTGGGCGGCCTGTGGCATGGCGCGGCTTGGAAGTTTGTCTTCTGGGGCGCGATGCACGGCGGCGGACTTGCCGTCCACAAAGCAACGAAGCCGGTACTTGACCGGCTTCCTGATACGTGGTGGATGCGTGCTTTGTGGTGGGCGATGACGATGTCTTTTGTGGCCGTGCTGTGGGTGTTCTTCCGGGCCTCGAGTTTTGCCGACTCAGTAGAGATTATCCGTGCGGTAGGCCGCGACTTCTCGTTGGCTTATGCGCCTGCATTTGCTTCGGCGCGCATGATGTGGCTGGTGCTGATGCTTGTCATCATAGTCGCTCATGCCATGCCCGAAGGCTTCTGGGACAAGGCCGCGGCGGCTTTTGTGCGCTCGCCGTGGATTGTCAAGCTGCTTGCCTTCGTCGTCGTGGTGCAGCTCGTGCTCGAACTGCGCACGGCCGACGTCGCTCCCTTTATTTACTTTCAGTTCTGAGTTTGCCTACCGAGCGCAGATAGTCAGTCTCGTAGCTCTTGAACTGCATGCGTGCCTCGATAAGATTCGAGCGTGCGCTGTGCCACTGTGACTGTGCGTCGAGCAGGTCGGTGAGAGTGGCCATGCCGTTGTCGAAGAGCGAACGCATCACCTTGAGGTTCTCGTCGGCCTGTTCGACACCCAGCTCGGCCGTCTCTATCATGCGTCGGCTGTCGACGACGTTGCGGATGTTGCTGTTGACTTCGATTGTCATCAGGCGTGTGTTGCGCTCGCGCTCGAGCACGGCGTTCTCGACGTCGAGCTTGGCCTGCAGCAGCTTGTTGGCGCTGACGGTCATGGTCTCGTTGTTCTCAAGTGCGGTCTGCTGGCACTGCGCCAGGGTCATGGTGCGCGCCTGGGCGCAGAATGCCGCCATAGTCAGAAAAGCGGCGGCGATATCTCCGCCTTGTCGAGGTCATTCTTGCTTACCGACTGGGCTTCGTAGAGCTTGCGCAGACGAGCCGTCTCGGCTACCATCTGGTCGTACTGGGCCTGTGCGGCCTCGACGCCGAGGGCGTAGTCCTTCTTGTCGAGTTCGGCAACCTTTCGGCCATCTTTTTTGAGTTTCGGAAAAGCGCATAAAAAAAGCGGAGATGCACACACTTGTGCATCTCCGTGAATATCTTGAGGCCGGTCAGATCAGAGGCCGAGCTTTGTGCGGACGAGGGGAGTGACGTCGACAACGTCAGCGCCGGAGTAGAGCAGCAGAGTGGGCTCGTTGGGGAAGATGAAAGTGAAAGAGCCTTCAGCGCCCACAGCCTTGACAGCGTCGGTCATCTTGGCGGTGATGGGAGCCATGAGAGTCTCGTGGAGGCGTGCGAGGTCCTGCTGTGCAGTGTTGCGGAACTGGTCGAGCTTGGCCGAGCGCTCCTGGATTTCCTGAATGCGGCGCTCCTTGATTGACTCGGGAGTGTTGGCGTCGTTCTGGATGTTCTGGAATTCTGTGTAGAGTTTGTTGAATTCTTCCTGAAGTTTAGCGAATTCCTCTTCGTATTTCTTAGAGGTTTCAGTCACCTGATTCTGCATTGCAGTAGCTTCGGGCATTGCCTGGAAGATAGTTTCGAGATCAACTACGCCGAATTTCTGAGCGACTGCGCTCAGAGGCAGTGCGAGCACTACAGCGAGAAGGATTTTCTTGAACATAATGTTGGATAGTATTTTTGTTTTTAATTAATTTCAGTTAATGCAAAATTACGCAATTTAATTGGAATATCCCAATTTTGCGAGTACTTCGTTGCTGATGTCGATTCTTGGCGAGGCGTATACGATGTCGGACGACGACGCGCGGTCGAATACTGTCTGATATCCTCTTTCCTCGGCCACTTTCTTGATGGCGTTGTAGACATCGTCCTGTATGGGCTTGAGGAGAGTCTGACGCTTCTGGTAGAGCTCGCCTTCGGGTCCGAAGTATTTGTATCGCAGCTCAGTTGCAGCTTTCTCTTTTGCCACAATCTCGGCTTCGCGCTTCTTGACCTGCTCGTCGGTGAGGAATACCTTGTCGGCAAGATAGCTGTTGTACATGTTCTCGGCTTCTTTTCCGGCAGCCTCGACTTCTTTCTGCCATCTCTGCGAGAGCTGGTTGAGCTGCTCGTTTGCCATTTCATACGAGGGCACGTTGCGGAAGATATATTCCATGTCGACGAGTGCGAACTTCTGTGCCGAAGCGGCAGCGAAGGCGGCCACCAATAACAGGAGTGTGAGGACGGTCTTTTTCATTGTCTGTGCGGTTTTTTCTATAACATATATAATATATAGACACCCGGGATGCAAAAAGGTTTAGAATTCCTGTCCGAGAATGAAGTGGAAGTGGCTGCCGCCGCGTGTTCCGTCGACCTTGTCGAAGCCGTAGGCCCAGTCGATACCCATCAGACCGACCATCGGGAGCTGGATGCGGACACCGGCACCTGCCGAGCGCTTGAGCGAGAAGGGATTGAACTCGCTGACCGAGGTCCAGGCGTTACCGCCTTCGACGAATCCGAGGGCGTAGATCGTTGTCGACTGCTGGAGCATGAGGGGGAAGTGGATCTCGAGACCCATGCGGGTGTAGGCGTAGCCTTCGCGGCGCCACGGAGTGAGCGCCCCGTTGTCATAGCCGCGGAGGGCGATGGTCTCGGTTGCATATGTGTAGGAGCCTGACATGCCGTCGCCGCCGACATAGAATGTCTCGAAGGGAGTCTTCAGATACTTGTTGTAGCTGCCGATGAGACCGAAGTCGAAGCGTGTCATCAGCACCGGTGTCCACTGCTCGCTTGTCGACAGCGGGGTGTATGTGCGCGACTTGAAGCGCAGTTTCCAGTACTCGATCCACTGGTAGAGCTGTTTCTTGGAGTCGACGGTGTTCTCCTCGGCGAGTTTCTTCCAGTCGCGCTTGCCTGTGAAGAGCGACGCGGGGGGAGTAATCTGCAGGTTGAGCGAGAACATCGAGCCGCGGCGGGTGTAGATGGGGTTGTCGATAGAGTTACGTGCGAGGGTGAGGCCGAGCACGATGGCATTCGACGTACCGTTGTTCATGTAGTAGAGGTAGTCCCAGTTCTTGAGATAGTACCAGTTATAGCCGAGCTCGGCGGTGAATGTGAACCAGTCGTCAGGCCACTTCAGACGCTTGCCGAAGCCGACGTTGACACCCACCATCTGGAGCACCTTGTTGGGGTCGAGAGAGTTCTGGTAGCTGTTCTGATAGTAGTCGTTGTAGTTGTAGCCGGGGTAGTATGACAGACCGGAGCCCCACATCATTGAGTTGGCCCAGCTGTTGTTGTAGTACGACGAGTTGACGCCCGTCTGACGGCTGTAGTATGCCGATACGGAGAGCGAGTTGGGTCGCTTGCCGCCGAACCAGGGGTCGAGGAACGAGATGGCATACGACTGATAGTAGCGGGCGTTGGTCTGCGCGCTGATAGAGAATGTCTGACCCTCGCCCTGGGGGATGATGCCTCGGTAGGTGCTGGGGTAGAAGAGGTTCTTTATCGAGAAGTTGGAGAACTTCAGCTGCAGCTTGCCGATGACGCCTGTCTGTCCCCAGCCGAGCGAGAACTCTATCTGGTCGTTGTTCTTTGTCTCGAGGTTGAAGATGATGTCGACGGTGCCGTTCTCTTCGTTAGGCTCGGGCTGAATGTCCATCTTCTCGGGGTTGAAGTGTCCGGTAGCCGCGATTTCGCGGGCGGAGCGCATGAGGTCCGACTTGCTGAAGAGGGCGCCGGGGCGCACGCGGAGCTCGCGGCGGATGACCTTCTCGTAGAGGCGGTCGTTGCCGTTGATGACGACGTTGTTGATGCGGGCCTGGGGGCCTTCCATCATACGCATCTCGAGCGATATAGAGTCGCCGGTGACTTCCTTCTCGATTGGTACGAGCTGGTAGAAGAGGTAGCCGTGGTCCATGTAGAGGTTCGATACGGCGTCTTCGTCTTCGGTGAGACGCTTGCGCATGAGCTTCTGGTTGTAGACGTCGCCGGGCTTCATGTCGAGGTATGTGTCGAGGACTTCGGTGGGGTAGATTGTGTTGCCGACCCATGTGATGTCCTTGATGTAATATTTCTGACCTTCGTCGAGGGAGATGTGGACGTCGACGGTGTTGTCGTCGTATGCCACGACGCTGTCGGCTACGATGCGTGCGTCGCGGTATCCCTTTTCGTTATACTTCTCGAGTATTCGGTTAAGGTCGTCTTCGTAGTCGTTCTCGACAAACTTCTTCTGGCTGAAAATCTTGAGGATATCCATCCTCTCGTTGGTCTTCTTCATGGCCTGCTTGAGCTTGCGGTCAGAGAGCACTTCGTTGCCGTCGAAGTATATTTTGTGCACCTTCACCTTGTTGTTCTTGTTGATGACGATGTCGACGATGGTCTCGTTCTCGTGCGAGAGGTCCTCGTGAAGGTTGACTTTGACGTTAGCTTTGCTGAAGCCCTTGTCGTTGTAGTATTTCTTGACGATAGCCTCTATGCGGTTGACGATGTTCTGGGTAATCTGGTTGCCTTTTGTCAGGTTCAGTTTCTCCTGCAGGTCCTTTATCTCGCCTTTCTTGGCGCCGATGTAGTTGACAGAGCCGATACGGGGCTGAGTGCGGAGCACGAGCTTGAGCCATGCCCTGTCGCCGACAGTCTTGTCAAGCTCGAGACGTGCCTGTGCGAAGAGGTTCTGCCTCATCACACGCTTGATGGCATCGGTGATGTCGTCGCCGGGTATGGTGACGCGGTCGCCGGGCTTGAGGCCGAGGTATCCGAGGATAAGGAAGTCGTCGTAGTTGGGCGCGCCTTCAATCTTGATGTCGGCGATTTCGTAGGCACGAGGCATGGCGGTGTAGAGCACCGTCGGGCTGTAGACGGTGTCGGTAGGCAGCTGTGCCTCGGCTTTGTGTGCCGATGCAAATATTATAGAGAGAAGTGTCGTCAGCAGAATTATTTTAGATCGCATAATGGATTTGGAGCTATCGTATTGCATATTGTGCGCCATGCGCTCATGAGTTTTTCACTTGTTCGCCGGTGAGGCCGAAGCGCCTCTGCCTGCTCTGGAACTGTGCTATGTTTTGCCTGAATTCCTCTTCGGAGTAGTCGGGCCAGAAAGTCGGAGTCACGGCGATTTCGGTGTAGGCTATCTGATAGAGGAGGAAGTTGCTTACGCGCATGTCGCCGCCGGTGCGTATGAGCAGGTCGGGGTCGGGCATCGCTGCAGTGGCAAGATGGTCGGAGATGGTCTTCTCGTCGATCGAGTCGGGGTCGAGACGTCCTTCGAGGCATTCGCGAGCCATGCGTCGTGCGGCCTCGGTTATCTCCCAGCGTGCCGAGTAGCTCAGAGCGAGCACCAGTGTCAGGCCGGTGCAGGCCGAAGTGTCGTCCATGCACTTCGCCAGCCTTTCGGCGGCGTGTCCGGGCATGCGGCTGAGGTCGCCGATAGCGGTGAGCCGCACATTATTCTTTATAAGGTCGGGAGTCTCGCGCTCGATAGCGCTCACGATGAGCGTCATCAGTGCGTCGACTTCCTCTTTGGGGCGGTTCCAGTTCTCGGTGGAGAATGTGTACAGAGTCAGGAAGCCTACGCCGAGCCTCGACGCTTCCTCTGTTATCCGTCGCACGGTCTTGACGCCCTCGACGTGTCCGGCCGAACGGTCGAGCCCCCGGGCCTGTGCCCAGCGGCCGTTCCCGTCCATGATTATGGCAATATGAGCCGGGATGCGTGTGGTGTCTATATTGTCGTGCTGTGTCATATCGTATCTTTTAGTCTACGTAGTGGCAAGTCTCGCATCGTTTGCCGAACTCGTAGGATATGCCTACGGTCAGGCGCGAGTACCAGTCGGTATTTTTGTAAAAAGCGGTCTTTATCTGATTAAGGTCAGCGAGGTCGGGACCGTCGAAGTGGTCGCTGAAGGTCTTGGTCATGGTGAACTCCGCGCCGAGGTTCCATCGCTCCGAAATCTTGAATTTTATGCCCATGCCCATCGGTATGGTCGGAGCTGCGTATGTGCGGCCGCTGACCGATGCCAGGGCGAAGCCTGCACCGATGGTGAGGTATGGTGTCCAGCGGCGCAGACGCTTGTATGTCTCGCCGATGCCGTAAGCAAAGAAGTTGAATTCGCCGCGGGCGCTGAGCTCGTATATCTGCGAGCTGAAGGTGTATGACGCGTCGCCGGGCAGCACATTGCTCATGTCGGAGCTGTCGCCGCTGAGGCCGAAGGTCGAGAACACGCCTCGGATGGCCCAACGGGTGTCGCCGATATAGCGGAACGACAGCTCGCCGTCGAAGCCGGGGTGGCTGAAGAGGTTGGCGCTGTTCGCTTCGCCGAGGTATCCGCTCATGCCCAGCTGTGCGCCGATGTCGAACTTATATGTCGCTGTCTGTGCCGATACTCCGCAGGCGCATGACAGCACAAGGCACGCCGCTGCGAGCAGCCGTGCCTTTGTTGTGCGTAGCATCTTGCGGAGTGTGCAGGTCATTATTGCACCGGTTTGAATGTGAAGCGGTTGAGGGTCGAGCGCCAGACTGTCGGCAGGAGCTTGCCGTCATCGCCTATACCGCCGAAGGTATAGATGTAGGGGCAGTCCCACGAGGTGACGGGGTAGATGGCGCGGCTCGATGCTATCTCGAACGAAGTCCACATCGACGAGGCGCGGCTGTCGGTCAGCGTGCTCTCGAAGACATAAGCCTGGGCCGCTGTCATGGCGGGCACATACTTGGGCAGCTGTATAAGGTCGCTGCCTTTGCTCCAGGTGAGACCGTAGTCGTTGGAGATGTATACGGTGCTGTTGTTCTTCTTGCCGTCATTGCCGCCGTAGGCGAGGAGTACGGAGTATTCCGTTGCCACAAAGGCGCTGTTGGTGTAGAATGTGAAGTAGGGCACCACGGTCATGTCTTTGAGTGCCGTGCCGACGGGCTGCTCGGAGATGCGCGCCCACGAGGTGCCGTCGAAGGCCCATGTATGCGCTGTCAGGGCGCCGGAGGCGAGGGTGCCGCCGGTGATGACTATCTGGCTGCTGCCGGAGAGGGGGAACGAGAAGGGAATAGGCACTGATGTACCGCTGACGGGCATGTCGGCCGGAAGCTCGGTGGCAGCGCCCTGTGAGGCGGGATACTCCTGCATGAACCACTTGCCTGAGGCATCCTTGGCAGCGCCGATGAGCCGCTTGCCGTAAGCGCCGTAGATGGTGTTCCATGTCAGGCCGGTCGATGTCCATGTGCGAGCGCCGTCAGCCGAAGTGTGCAGCGTGCCTCCCGCGAGGATGAACAGAGCGTCGTCGGTCGCCGAGAAGGTGTTGATGTCGGCGCCGGCGGGCAGGGCGGCAGTGTAGGTGTCCCAGCTTTCGGTGGCGGGAGTCTCGGCTGTAGCCACGGCGTATGCCGAGCCGTCGGTGGTGAGGCAGTATACCGCATCGGCAGTGCGCACGGTGCGCTGTGCGACAGGCGCTGTCAGCGACGAGGGCAGGACGCGGCGGGCAGTGTTGCTCCATGTGAGCGAGTCACCCTTGAGGCGGTGCACGTTGACTTCAACGCTGTATGTGCGCGACACGGTGCCGCTCGGCGATGTAATCTCGAGCTTTACGGGGCCGTTGCTGAAGTCGATGGTGTCGGTGCTGTTGGTGAGGTAGTTGTATGTGGTGTCGGTGCCGTCTTTGCGGGTCACTGTGAGTGTGGCGCGCGAGACGGTCTCGAGCATCTTTATCACCGGGACGAGTTTCTCGGTGGATGTTCCGTAGGGGAGAGAGTCGGCATTGTAGATGCGGCTCTTGTCAAGGTCGATCGAGAAGAAGACGGTATCGAGGTGCGCGAGCACACTGTCGTCTTTCGAGAGCTTGAAGGAGTATACCACAACGCTTGACGAAGTGTTCTCTGCCGGAATGTAATCGGAGTTACAGCCGACGAAAGAAGCGGCGGCGAGAACAGACGCCAGGCTGAGTATTGTTAGTTTCTTCATCTGAGTTTACGATATTTCAAGATGCAAAATTATAACTTTGCTGTCAATAGGGCAAACTCTTTCTGTCAAAAGACGTCAAAACAGGCGCATTTATATGTTTTTAACGCCGTCGGCTGACGTGTGCGAATAAAAATTAACACGATTTTGGTTAATATACATACATCCGGCGGGCGTCGAGGCGATGACGGGAGCCGGCGCGGTGCCTCGCTCGCCAAGGCTGAAGGGGGCGGTCTCGACGAAGGCTTCGTCCCACAGCCCGCTGTCGATGAAGCCGCGCAGCAGCGAGGGGCCGCCCTCGACAAGCAGCGACGTTATACCGTGCTCGCTGAAGAGCATGCCGAGCGTGCTGTCAAGCGGGCTGCTGCCGTCGATGATGATGGCTCTGTCGCGTATGGCGCAGGGGGCGGTGTCGGTCAGTCCGTGTCGGTCGAAGATTACCGCCTTGGGGCTGTTGCCCCATATGTCTCTGACTGTCAGCGACGGATTGTCGGCGATGGCTGTGCCTGCGCCGACGGCTATGGCGTCGTGACAGGCGCGGCGGAAGTGGACCAGCTGGCGCGACAGCGGAGTCGAGAAGCGTGCCGCAGGCTCGCCCGCGCCGCGGCAGCAGTCCATGAATCCGTCGGCGCTCTGTGCCCATTTGAGGGTGACGAAGGGGCGCCGCAGCTGCTGTGCGGTCATGAAGGTGCGGTTGAGGGCGACGCTCTCGTCGGCAAGCAGGCCGGTGTCGACCCGTATGCCGGCCTCGCGTATCATGGCTATGCCGCGGCCCGAGACTCTCGGGTTGGGGTCGCCTGCGCCCACGACGACGCGCGCGAATCCGCACTCTGTCAGCAGCTTGGCGCAGGGCGGAGTCTTGCCGTAGTGCGAGCATGGCTCGAGCGTGACGTAGATTGTGGACTCGTGCAGCAGTGCTCTGTCGGCCTCGCTGACCGAGCGCACGGCGTTGACTTCGGCATGAGGCCCGCCAAAGCGGCGGTGCCATCCCTCGCCGATAATGCGTCCGGCGCGGTCGGTGATGACTGCGCCTACCATGGGGTTGGGAGACACATGGCCGCGCCCGTTGGCGGCAAGGTCAAGGGCGCGGCGCATGAATATGTGGTCTTCGGTGCTGAATGTCATAGGCTTGAGTATGCGGGTGAGAAAGTGTCGCCGTAGTTGGGGTTGCCGGTCTCGATGCCTTTGCGGAGCCATCGCACTCGCTGCTCCGAGCGTCCGTGGTTGAAGCTGTCGGGCATCTCCCGGCCGTACGCCTTCTTCTGCAGATAGTCGTCGCCGATTTTTGACGCCGCGTTTATGGCTTTCTCGATGTCGCCCTCCTCGATGGAGCTGAACATCTCGTTGTCGAGGGCAGCCCATACTCCGGCATAGAA
>JAICZO010000363.1 GCA_029057255.1 Muribaculaceae bacterium
CGCATACTTTCTCCGACGCGAAGAGCGGTGCGAGCAGTGCGGCCACGCGGTCGCGGTCGGCGGTGTCAGCCCCGACGGGTATATAGGCGGCCTCGAAGCTGTCGGAGTCGTCGCTGCCGATGGCAAGGGCTATGCCTGCGAGTGTCGCTGTCATGGCTTCGGCGCCGGCGCTGTCGAGGGCTATGCCCGTGTTGCCCTTGCGTATGGCGCGGGCTATGAATGCGCTTATCTCGCTGTCGGCGGTCAGCCTGCCGGCAGTCCAGTCAGCAGCGGTGACGGCCTGTTCGGCCACGGGGTGGTCCGACTCGTCGGCGAAGTCGAAGAGCGACGGTTGTGCCGATGCTTTGGCCGGAGCCTCGGCAGGCTCTGCCGGCGCAGTGTTGTAGCGGGCGATGAAAGAGTTGAACTCCAGCTCCCGGAAGATGGCTGTCAGAGCCTTGGTGTCGGGTTCTTTGCGACGCAGCTGCTCGGGGTCGAAGTCGACGGGGGCGTCGGTGACGATGGTCACAAGGTGCTTCGACAGCTCGATCTGCGCGGCGTTGTCGACAATCTTGCGCTGGAGGGCGCCTTTGAGCGACGCCGTGTTGGCAAGCAGATTCTCCACCGATCCGAACTCGGCGATGAGCTTCGCCGCGGTTTTCTCGCCGACGCCGGGGCAGCCCGGCACATTGTCGGAGGCGTCGCCCTCGAGTGCCAGCAGGTCGATGACCTGTCGCGGCGAGGATATGCCGTAGCGCTCGCACACCTGCTGCGGGCCTCTGATTTCGAAGCCCTGGCCCTTGATGGCGGGGCGGTACATGAGCACGCGGTCGGTCACGAGCTGGCCGTAGTCCTTGTCGGGGGTCATCATGTAGGTGACAAAGCCCTCGGCCTCGGCCTTGTGCGAGAGCGTGCCGATGACGTCGTCGGCCTCGTAGCCGGGCACTTCGATGACGGGTATGCGGAATGCCTCGAGGATGGCCTTGATGTAGGGGATGGCGGCCGTGATGTCCTCGGGCTGCTTGTCGCGCCCGGCCTTGTACTGCTCGTATTCCTCGTGTCGGAATGTGCGCCCGTGTGCCGGGTCGAAGCACACGGCTATGTAGCCGGGATTCTCCTTGCGGAGGAGATCCTCGAGGGTGTTGACAAAGCCGAATATGGCGGATGTGTTCATGCCCGACGATGTCACTCTCGGGGAGCGCAGCAGAGCATAGTAGGCACGATAGATGAGCGCGTAGGCGTCGAGTAGAAACAGTTTTTTGTCGGGCATGAAAGTTTGGGGATGTCGTTTTAGAAGTTTAACAATGCAATTGCTCGGTCGGCAAGTGCGCGCTTGGAGACGTTGTGCTTGAGCACCATCTCGACGAAGGGGTCGCTGTCGAACTGGCCGCGCACCGACGTGAAGTCGTCGTCGGCGTCTTCCGACGGGGCGTCGATGCCGAAGCCTGTGCGCGACTTGAGCGAGTATTCCTTGCGGGCATCCTCGAGGAGCATGCCGTTAAGGTTGGTGACGCTTGTTATCCAGCGGTCCACGATGGCGCGGATGTCGTCGGCTGTCAGCTCGTCGACGTTCTTGCCGCACCAGTCGGCCATGTGTTCGGTCACCCAGGTCCACTCCATGTCGTAGTAGTCGGCATGCAGGCGACGCCAGTTTGCCTCAAGCTCTTCGAGCGATATGATGGTGCAGTTCTCGATGGCGTCGCATATGGTGTCGACTTCGCTTTTGGGAGCGAACATACCGCAGACGTCGATCCACTTGCCTTTTCCGGCTTTGTGTGTTGGTGCGAGTCGTGCGCTTATTTCGGCCTCGCCGGAGAGGGGTTCTGTGCCGAGACGGTGTATCACCGAGTTGCCCATGAACTTGTCGATGGCGAGGCCGTAGAGGTCGCGTCCCTTGCGGAGTGCGCGCGCCTCGATGGTCATGGTCTGGAAGGCGAATTTCTCGGCGGTGAGACCTGCCGTGCGCTCGAGGTCGTTGAGCAGGCGTATGCCGCTCATCATCTTGCCGGCGGTGTAGGGGCTGAGTAGGTTGAAGTTGATGCAGTCAAGCTTGTCGTCGGTGCGTCGCTTGTCGCGCTTGGGCCACTTCTGTGCGTCGCGGATTGTGCCGACGCTGCGGATGTTGATGCCCGGCACGAGGAACGACTCGTTGCGGTTCTCGATAAGGTAGGAGAAGGGCAGGCGCGATGTGTCGGGGTGGTTGACATGGCGTCCCATCACGAGGGAGAAGGCGCCGATTTTGGCCGGCCACAGGATGTAGGAGTCGCTGGTGGTCTTGGAGCCGCGCTCTACGACGCCCTGGTGGATAGGACCGAGCTTGTACATGTGGTTGCTCTGGTTGGAGCCTGAGCCGGCGTTGAGGAAGGAGAACATGCCGGCGATGAGGAGGCTCGACTTGTGCATCGTCACCGTGTAGGGGCCGCCGAAGATGGCTGCCGCCTCGCCGTTCTCGCATGCGCAGTTGGCGAAGAAGAGCGAGTCGTGGGCCGAGAAGAGGTGCGTGAGTTTGGTCGCCTGGCCGATGAAGCAGTGCTGGATGACGGCGCCGTCGTCGACACAGCTGCCGGCAGCGAGTACGAATCCGTCGGCGATGACGTCACGGCCTACGTGCACGGGGTCGGACTCCGAGCCGCTGATGGTGCCGTTGGCCAGGCGTGTGGCACCTTTGATGCAGGCGTACTCGCCGATGTTGACGTTGGTTATGGAGCCTGCGTTGACAATCTGGGCGTGGCTTCCGATCTTGCCTCGTGTGCCGAAGAGCGAGGCTGCGTGTACTTTGATGAGGGTTATGAGTCGCTCGACCATTTCGCGGCGGTTGCGGTACATGGCGATGAGATATGCCGTCTGAGCCGACAGGCGCTCGTAGATAGGCACTTCGCGGCCTCCGGTCTCGTTGAGGACCGACACTTCGGTGCCGATGCCGAAGCTTGAGTCGAGAGTCGCCACGATGCTGTCGACGTTCTCGATGTATGCGTTGTCGGCGATGTCGTAGTTGGCGATGTGGTTGGCGATGCCGTTGATATACACGTCGTTGCCAACCGACACATTGTGCAGTGTCACGTTGTGTATGCCTGACCTGCGCTTGAGGCCGCCGGGGCGGGTGAAACAACCCTCGAGGCGTCCGAGGACGACGTCGCCCGAAAACTCCACGCGGCTTACGCGAGAGGGGTCAAAACCTTCAGAGACCTTTACGGTGTCCCAGTTCTCGGCGGTGCATCCGCCCGAGACAAGGATGTCTATTTCTTTTTCTGTCAGACTGCGAAACATAAGATAATTTGATTGGCTATGTTGATAATATTTGGAAATCTTGTGCAAAGATAGATATTAAAGAGCAAAGAATCATAAACGACGGCAAAAAAATGCCCGCGACACTGTCGCCTCTTTTATTTCAGTTTTGGCAAAATGTTGGCAAGAACAAGAAATTTTAAGGTTTTTTAAGACAAATCAGTGGCGCATTTGCTTATATTTGCACCGTAAAGCGCACAAAGCGCCACATAACTTTGAAACCATAAAATACCAATGATCACACAACTTTCGCAAATCGTAGAAGAGGCCCGCATGAGGGGCCGCAAACGCCTGGCCGTGGCTTACGGCAACGACGAACACACCCTCGCAGCCGTCTATGACGCTTACCGCGAAGGGCTTGTGGAACCTACGATATTCGGTGACAAGGTGCAGATTCTCGGAGTCTGCCAGTCGCTCGGCATCGATCCCACCATTTTCGCCATCGTCGACGAGCTCAGCGACGTGCGCTGTGTCGAGATGGCAGTGTCGCTCGTGGCCACCGGCGGAGCCGATGTGCTGATGAAAGGCCTCGTATCCACCGACAAGTACATGCGCGGCATCCTCAACAAAGAAGCCGGACTCTTCCCGCCCAAAGGCACCCTGAGCCATGTGTCGGTTGTCGAGCTGCCCGGCCGCAGCACGCTGCTTTGTGTGGCCGACGTCGCCGTCATCCCGCAGCCCGACTTCAAGCAGAAGACTGTGCTGATCAAGTATCTCACCGCCGTGTCGAACGCTCTCGGCGTAAGCACGCCCAAGATTGCCTGCATCGCCCCGTCGGAGCAGCTGCTCCCCTCGGTGGTGTCGTCGACCGAAGCCGCCATACTCGCCAAGATGGGCGACCGCGGCCAGCTCGGAAAGGTGATTGTCGACGGCCCGCTGTCGCTCGACGTGGCTCTCTACCCCGAGTCGGCAATCGAGAAGAAGGTGCAAGGCTCCGATGTCGCCGGTGAGGCTGACTGCCTGCTCTTCCCCAACATCGAGTCGGGCAACGTCTTCTTCAAGGCGGCAACACACTTCGGCGGCGCCGACATTGCCGCTATGGTTGTCGGCACAAAAGTGCCCTGTGTGCTCACATCGCGCGGCGACACAACCCGCACCAAACTCTACTCCATAGCCCTCGCCTGTCTCACATCCAAGAGCTAAAAAAGAAACTGCATGATTAAAATATTAGCAATAAACCCCGGGTCGACGTCGACTAAAATCGCCGTCTATACCGACGGAGAGCCTACATTCACACTCTCCATCCCGCACCCCGCCGAGGAGCTGGCGCACTTCGACAAGGTAGTCGACCAGTTCGACTGGCGCAAGAACCTTATCGAGACCGCACTCCGCGACAACGGCGTCGACATCCGCGAGCTGTCGGCTGTCATCGGCCGCGGCGGCATAATCAGCCCTATCGAGAGCGGTGTATATGAAGTCAACGACGACCTGCGCCACGACCTCCTCCATGCCCGCATGCAGCATGCCTCCAACCTTGGCGGCCTCATCGCACGCGACATCGCCGACGAAATCGGGGTGAAGTCCTATATCGCCGACCCCGTCGTGGTCGACGAGATGATGCCCTACGCCCGCATCAGCGGTGTGCCCGAGCTGCCCCGCGAATCGGTCTTCCACGCCCTCAACCAGAAGGCTGTGGCGCGCCTGTTTGCCAAGGAGTCGGGCAAGCGCTACGAGGACCTCAACCTGGTCGTGTGCCACATGGGTGGCGGCTGTACTGTCAGCGCACACCGCCGCGGCCGCGTTATCGACACCACCAACGCCCTCGACGGCTGCGGCCCCATCTCGCCCGAGCGTTCGGGTTCGCTCCCTCCCGGCCCGCTGATTCATCTCTGTTTCTCGGGCAAGTATACCGAGGACGAACTTATCAAGCTCGTGCACGGCAAGGGCGGCCTTATGGCTCACCTGGGCACGACTTCGGTGCCCGAGGTGCTCGACCGCATCCTCGCGCACGACCTTCATGCCATGCTCATCCTGCGTGCCATGTGCTACTCGATATCGAAGGAAATAGGTGCGATGGCAGTGGCCATGAAGGGCGACGTCGACGCTATCCTGCTCACCGGCGGCATAGCGCACAGCAAGCGCGTGACCGACTTCATCGCCGACCACGTTGACTTTATCGCTCCTATCTATGTGTACCCCGGCGAGAACGAGCTGAGGGCTCTTGCCGAGAACGCTCTCGCTGTTGTCAAGGGCGAGCGCAAGGCAAGCACCTACCACAGCGTCGAGAAAGAGGACCCCTCGCAGATCAACGACATCGAGAAGCCGTCGAAGCTGCGCGAGTGGCTGCTGTCGGCAATAACGCCGCCTGTCAAGGCTTCAAGCTCGATGACCTCTATTCGCCACTATCTGGGCAAGTGGGGTCGCAAGAAACAATAGCCTCCTCAGGCCTCCATACAATTCGCGCTGTCACGGCTCTTGTGCTGTCGGGCAGCGCGATTTCGCATATAGACCCCGGACATGACGCCGGCCCGTCGCCGACGCGCAGCTCGACGGTCTGCCCGTAGTGGCACTCGTGGTGGAACATTATGTCGAGGCGTTCAGCCACGTTGCTGTCGAAGTGCTTCAGCGGCCAGTGGTTGAGTATCAGGTCGAGATAGCGCACCGTGTTGACGTGGCGGTTGAAGTCAAGGTCGCGGTAGCGGAATGTGTAGACTTCGCGCTCGGCACCGTCGCCCGGCGAGGGTATGCGCGGAGTGCGGGCTATCGGGCACGGCACGTCGGGCACGGGGAAGGGCACACGCTCGAGCCGAGTGAGGTCGGCCACCGTGCGCGAGGCATAGTCCATCGCCACCCATACCGTGCGCATGTACCCGAGCACCTGCCCGGCAGTATCGGTCATGACGAAGTTGCGCTCGCTGAAGTGCCTGTTGTAGCTCTCGATCCATGTGCTGAGCGTGTAGCGGTCGTTGATGGCGGGGTAGCGCAGCATCTCTATCGAGAGGCGGCTCAGCACCCAGCCGATGTTTTCTTTAATCAGAGCGTCATAACCAATGCCGAGAGCGTTGGCGTGCTCGGTGGCTACTTCGATCACACGTTCGGTGACAAGGGTCAGAGGCATGCGTCCCTCGGCGTCGCTTTCGCCGGCGGTCAGGATGTAGTGGTGGCTGTATTGCGTTTGAATGGTCATGGCTGGTGTTTTATGTCGGTTATACACTTATAACGTCTGTTGGCATAAAAATGATATTGACATACATAGTTTTTTTACACACCTGCGCCCCGTTGTCTCAACGGGGCGCAGGTGCCATTATCATTATCAAATCATTACACTAAATCTTGGTTGTGAGGGAGGGAGAGAGTTTTCCATCCGTCGGTGCGGGGCGTTGTCGGGAGGCATCCTTTGTGCGGTCGTTGCCGCACGGCGCCCTGTCGCGGTGGATGTTATGTCAGAGGATAACCCGAACCATAGTCAGCGGTAGTCGCTGAAGCGCTCCTTCAGTTTCTTGCGGGCGAAGAATATGCGGCTCTTGACGGTGCAGAGCGGAAGGTTCATCTTCTCGGCGATTTCGTTGTACTTGTAGCCGGC
>JAICZO010000364.1 GCA_029057255.1 Muribaculaceae bacterium
GTACAACGCCAAAGACTACGATGGCGCATACAAGGCCTGGGACATCTTCTGCTCGCTGCCCGAGATTCCCGGTGTGAAGAAAGCTCTCCAGAGCAACAAGACCCTCCCCGCCGATACCATCTTCGGCGAAATCGCTTTCAACCAGGCTCTCGCAGCATGGCAGGGCGAAAAGCTCGAGAACGCTCTCAACGCTTTCCTCAAGGCTAAAAACTTCGGCTATAAGAAAAAGCCCCTCTTCGACTACGCTATCTCTGTCGCTACTCAGCTCAACAAGCAGGACGTAATCCTCGCCCTCGCCGAAGAGGCTCTTCCTCTCTACGGCAAGGAAGACCCCATGTACATGGGTCAGGTTGTGAACTACTACCTCCAGAACAAGCAGCTTGACAAGGCCTTCAACGTAATCAACAAGGCCATCGAACTCGAGCCTAACAACGCCCAGTACTACGTCATCCAGGGCGTGCTCTACGAGAACTCCGACAACAAGCCCGCTGCCAAGGCCGCTTACGAGAAGGCCATGACCATGGATCCGAAGAACGCTCAGGCTGTTTACAACTACGGCCGTCAGATCTGCGAGGAGGCATACGCACTCAGTGACGCCGCTCCCACAAAGCAGGACGAGTACACCGAGTATTTCAACAGCAAAATCAAGCCCCTCTTCGTGCAGGCCGCTGAGATTCTCGAGAACGCTTACAATCTCGACCCCGACAACGGCGACGTGCTCAAGTATCTTGAAAACGTATACTACAACCTCAACGACGAGAAGATGCTCAACGACGTGAAGAAACGTCAGACATACTAATCGACCGTACATAACGACAACAAAGCCGCCCGGCAGACAGACGTCACGCCGGGCGGCTTTGTTGTCTTCTATTTCTTCTTTATTATGGCCTGCACATCATCGTGTCGGAAAAGCTCGTAGCGGCTTGACGGTGTGAAGAGCTTCACGACAAGGTAGCTGGCCGAGGCTGTGATGATGAGCGGCAGGAAGTAGCCGTAACCGTTGCCCACCATCTCCGCCACAAGGAATATCGCCATCAGCGGTGCATGTATTATGC
>JAICZO010000365.1 GCA_029057255.1 Muribaculaceae bacterium
GGACGAGGCGGTTCATCTGGCGGCCGCTCATGATGTCGGCGCGTATCTCTTTTATGACTCTCTTCTGGGCGCCTGTCAGTTCGAAGGGCAGGCAGGTGTAGTAGAAGTCGTTGAACCACTTGCCCACGTGCGGCATCATATATCCGTCGATAGATGCCTTGCGCGACCGCGAGCGGCGCAGCATGTCGGTCTGTATGTAGAATAGCTCCTCGAATTTCAGTCGCGTGCGCGCTCGCTCGAGAGCCTCCGGCGACGATGGCATGTGCACGTTGCGTATGGCCTCGTCAAGGGGCATCAGGTTCTGCGACTCGACGACCGACCGCGGCAGCGGGTCGCGCAGAGGCGTTGTGCGCTGCCGCAGCAGACCGGTGATTGCCGTGTGCAGCACGCGCGAGCCTATGTTGCGCTGCCGCAGGCGTTCGGTCAGCGGATAGACGGCTCTTATGCCCGGTGCGCTGTCGGCGGTCTCGGGCGGGTCGACTTCGGGATGTGCCATCTGCAGGCTGTCGCGGAAGTAGGACGGCTTGCCGAAGAGCACATACTCGCGTCCTGTGGCGAGGCGCCGGCGCATCTCGCGCACGCCCTTGAACCACACACAGTCTATCGTGGCGGTGCCGTCGGTGAAGAGTCCTATCAGACGCATCGCCGCGCCTTCGCCGACGACGTTGAAGCTTATGAAGCGGCCGCGGAGCTGCAGTGAGGGGAACTCGCCTGTGGCTCCGTGGAGGCTGCGTATGTTGTAGGTGCGGGTACGGTCGATGTACCCGGTGGGATAGTGCCGCAGGAGGTCATATGCCGTGTGCAGGCCGAGCTCGGACGCGAGCAGGCCGGCACGCTGCGGGCCTATGCCCTTGACGTACTGTATGTCGAATTTCCTGAGAGAGAACACGCGCTATACTTGGTATGGCACAGGATTGCGCAGAAATATTTCTGCAATTTCGAGATCGTTGGGGTTGGTTATCTTAATGTTCTGCGGATGCCCCGGCACGGTCATTATAGGAGCGTCGCCGTACTCGGCCATTATGGCGGCGTCGTCGGGCATGACGGCATCGCCTGCGCGGCGGTATGCCTCGGCCAGTCCGAGCAGACGGAACGACTGAGGTGTCTGCACGGCGCAGAATGACGCGCGGTCGACAGGCAGCACCGAGCCGTCGCCCTCTGTGCGGGCTGCTATGGCGTCGGTGAGCGGCAGCACGGGCACGACGGCCTTGACACCGGCGTCGCGTGTGCGGCTGAGGATGGCTCTTATCATGTCGGGAGCGACGAGTGGCCGTGCGCCGTCATGAATCATGACGACGGTGTCGCTGTCGACGCTGTAGTTGTCGCGGATGTGTCGGACAGCATTGCTCACCGACTCGCTGCGTGATGCTCCGCCGGCGACAACGGCCGGCGACTGATAGCCGTAGTGCTCGCATATGGCGCTCCACATCTCCATGCCGTCGGCCGACAGGACGGGCACGACGACAGCTTCGGGCAGTGTCTGCCTGAAGGCCTCGATGGTGCGCATCAGCACCGGTATGCCCGACAGGTCGAGGAACTGCTTGGGTACCTGGGAGCCGAAGCGAGTACCCGAGCCTGCGGCGACAATGACTGTGAAGACATTGTCGCCGCTGACGGGTATGGTATCGGTGTTGTGGTTTACCATGCGAAGATAGGACGCTCGCTCATCATCTTGTTCACGGCCTTGGCAACGGCTGCGATAGTCTGACGGTCTTCGGGCGCAGAGAGCACGGTGTCGATCCTCTCGGCGATTGCGGGCATCAGGTCGGGTGTGAGACCGCGGGTGGTGATGGCGGGAG
>JAICZO010000366.1 GCA_029057255.1 Muribaculaceae bacterium
AAGGGCGCTGGTACTCGCTGACGGCACGCCCGGGGACATACAACGACTCCGACCCCATCGGCGTGCTCGACGTGACTATCTCTTCCGACCTGATTCTGCGCGACCTCCTCGGCATCACCGACCTGCGCAGCGACAAGCGCATTGACTTCGTGGGCGGTATCCGCGGACTCGGCGAGCTCAAGCACCGTGTCGACAGCGGCGAGATGGCAGCGGCTCTCGCTCTCTACCCCGTGAGCATGAAGCAGCTGATGGACATCGCCGACACCGGCAATATCATGCCGCCGAAGACGACGTGGTTCGAACCCAAGCTCCGCTCTGGTCTCGTGATACACTCGCTCGAAGGCTGACAGAAAGGTTTCTGAACGGAATTTCATACATAAGGGAGGCGGATTGCGGTCCGCTTCCCTTTCAATTGAAGACGACTCATGAAAGAAAGACGATCGGAGATAGAACTGTTGCGTATCGTGAGCATGCTCATGGTGCTGATGGTGCATGTCGACGGTGCTTCGCTCGGCCTCCCGGCCCCACTCGGCTCGCTGTCGGATGCCCTTGACATATACGACGCGCGCGACTGGTGGCGCGTGGCCGTCGAGGCCCTGACCATAACGGGAGTCAACTGCTTCACGATGATTTCGGGCTACTTCGGCATCCGCCTGCGCCTGCGGTCGATGACGTCGTTCCTCCTTCAGTGCGTCTTCTACTCCGTCGGCCTCTACCTCCTGTTCTGCGTAGTGGTCGCCGGAGCCTTCAGTGCCGGAGCCTTGGCCGAGAGCTTCATGGTGCTTACCCACAGCGATCTGTGGTATGTGCCTGCATATTTCATGCTGTGCCTGCTCAGTCCGTTTCTCAACGCAGGGTGCGACCGTCTGTCAACGCGCAGGCTCGGACTGCTGACGGCCGTCATAGTCCTCTTCAACATATGGGGCGGATGGCTGTGGGGCGGCGCCTTCAATCCGACGGGCTATACGCCCGTGCAGCTGGTGATGATGTATATTGTCGGACGCCTGTGTGCGCGCTTTTTCCCCGAAGGCGGCTGCACGCGCCGCAGCACCGTGACCGCAGCCCTCGTCTTCGCTGCGTCGACAGCCTGCACGGCACTCGCCGCGCTATACCTGCCCCCGGGCAACGCCTACGCATACAATGCGCCCTGGACGGTGGTATCGTCCGTGGCGCTCTTCGTCGTGTTCTGCGGGATGAGGCTGCGCTCGACGGCCGTCAACCGTGTGGCCGCGTCGGCCTTTGCCGTGTACCTTATCCATAAGAATCCCTATGTGTGGGGAAACGTCTTCAAGCCTTTCGTCGTCGGGATGTGGAGTCAGATGTCGCCTGCGCTGTTCACGCTTGCGTCGCTCGCATTCATCGCGGAGGTATATGCAGTCTGCATGTTTGCCGACATGCTGCGGGTGGCCGTCTGCACACCCCTGACAAGAGGCATCTGCCGCGTTGCGAGACTGTTGGCCGGTCGCGTCTCGGCCTGATACATGCCGTGTGCGGCCAGTTCGTCGAAGTCCTGCCGGCGCAGACCGGCGTCTTCGAGCGCGACACCTTCGTTGTAATCATTGAGATAGAGTCTTTCGGGCGCCTTGTATCTGCTGTCGGTCAGTGCGGCGGAGGCATCGTAGTACGGTGTTGTGATGCCTGCCATTGACACCAGGGTGTGGAAGACGGAGCGGCTCGACGATACCTCGTCCGACGCTGCCGCTTTTGCGGCGGCGTACATCTCCGGCTCGTCATGCCTGAAGGCGTCGGACATCCATATGAGCATAGGCACGTGCAGCTGGCGGAATGTCGGTGTCGGCGACGCGTGCAGGAAGCGTCCGCGGCTGTCGTCGAAGATGTCCTCGCCGTGGTCGGAGGCGTAGACGACGGCGGCGCGGCGGCCGCACGACGATGCTATCGTTATGACGCTGTCGAGGAGGCGGTCGGTGTAGAGTATCGTATTGTCGTATTCGTCGATAAGCTCGTCGCGGTTCTCGGCCGAGGCTTCGTAGTTGCCGCCCGAGCCGTAGACGGCGCAGTCGGCAGGGTAGCGCCCTCGGTAGTTGAAGTGCGAGCCGTAGGTGTGCAGCACCGCGAAGACCCGTGGCGCTCCGCTGTCGAGCACCTGCCGCAGCAGCGGGCACAGCTCCATGTCGTAGTGGTCGGCTCCGTCGTCGGTGATGAAGCGCACGGTGTCGGCACGGCTGCCGAAGAAGTCGATGAGCGCTCCGTTGCGGCGCTGGTTGGAGAGCCAAGCCGTGGTGAATCCGGCCTCCGAGAACGCGTCGATGATGCTGCGCACGCAGTATATCGAGTCATTGAAGTGCTTCGAGCCGAGGTGCGACATCATCAGCGGCACGCTCTTGTGGGTGGTGTTGCTCTCCGACAGTGTGCGGGGGTAGCT
>JAICZO010000367.1 GCA_029057255.1 Muribaculaceae bacterium
GGGGGCGCCGTGCTTGCCGGGACGCTGACTACGCCCGAGAACTGCACCGACGACACGCCTGTGGTGGTACTCGTCAGCGGCAGCGGTCAGCAGAACCGCGACGAAGAGTTATTCGAGCACAAGCCTTTCGCGGTCATTGCCGATTATCTGGCACGCAACGGCATAGCATCGCTGCGGTATGACGACCGCGGCGTCGGCGGCTCGACAGGCGAAGTAGTCGAGGCCACGACAGCCGACTTCGCAGGCGACGCCACTGCTGCCTTAGATTGGCTCCGAGGGCGCGGCCGCTTCGGCAAGACGGGCATCATCGGACATAGCGAAGGTGGCCTGATTGCCTGCATGACAGGCGCGGCCGAGGGTGGCCCCGACTTCATCGTGTCGGTCGCCGGACCGGCGATAAAGGGTACCCGCACAATCGCTTATCAGAACAAGGTGGCGCTGATGAAGTCGGGAGTCGACGAGAACACGGCTGAGGATTTCCGCGCGGCTATAGAGCGGGCCCTCGAGTATAAACTCGCACACCCCGCGGCCACCGAACTGCCCGACGCAGACCTCGCCCTGCTCTACCCGCAGCACGACCTTGACGATATGACCCGCAAGCTTGCGGCTTCGATACGAGGCATGTTCGTGCCCGGCGACCCTAACAGATGGATGCTGTGGTTCCTCGCCTATGACCCGGCAGCCGACCTCAAGGCTCTCGACATACCCGCCATGTTGATTTACGGCGAAAAAGACCGACAGGTGCCTCCCGCGCTGAATAAAACAATGGCGGAAGAGCTTGCGCCCGCCGCCATCGTTAAGGAATACCCCGGTCTGAATCATCTCATGCAGCATGCCGCCACAGGCGATGTCGAGGAATATGTAACAATCGAGGAGACAATATCGCCCGAAGTGCTCGCCGACATAGTGTCGTTTATCGGCAAAGTTACATCCAAGGATTAAGCCCCGGCGATAAGTATGTCAGAGATATTGCTCTCTGACATAAGGACTTTCCATGTGCCGATGTTCATGCTGAACGACAGCTGCGGGCAGTCAATCATGCGCCCTATGGCCTTGATGCTCTGCGACACACCGTTGCGTACCGACGCAAAAAGAATACGACGCGAGTCATCAAGCAGAGGGAAAAGATAGGAGCTGTCGGCACTGCGGTATTTATCGATGATGCGACGGGCATGACCGCCGAGCGGAACTCGGTTGACAAGCCCCTTGAGGCGACGGCGATACACCAGATAGCCGTCCTCGATATTTGACATCGTCAGGTTGGCGATGTCGACCAGCTCCATGCCGCGGCAATAAAAACCGAACATGAACATGTCGCGCACAAGCTCGAGCGACTTGTCGCCCACAAGAGGCAACTGCTCTATCTTCATGAGCGTGTCGCGGTCGAGCGCACGGCTGAGAGTGCTGCGTCCGCTGTGGTCAATCCTCATATTGAGATTGCGGAACCAGTCATTGCCATTTACCGCCACTCCGGCTTCGGAGGCATGGTTGAGCAAGGCGCGGAATGTGCGCAGATAAAACGACTGCGACATCTCGGCAATGCCCGCCCCCCGCAGATAATCGGCATAACCGACCACAAAAGAGCGGTCAATCTCGGCGAAAAGCACATCGCGCCCGCCCACATAGTCGCGCAGATTGGAGACAGTGGCAAGATACCCTCGGGCCCTGCTCACCTTGTGCTCGCGCCGGAACGACTGCGAAAGGACATCGACATACTCGAAGAAGCTTTCGGGATTGCCGCACGATGTCATGAAACAGTCTCGATACTCGCGCCCGACAGCGACAAGACCCGACTGCATGGCAAAGTCACCACGCGAACGCCTGACAACATCCTGCATACGGCTGTCTCCGCCAAGCGCCGACCGAAAACCGGACACCACATCATCGAGCCCGAACGCCACACCGGACTCCGACAGCGACTCGATGACACAGTAAATCAGCCTCAGCCCGGCCAGGACTTCAGACCGCCGCTCCTCAAGCACGCCCGCGTCAGCTCCGCTTATGTCAGAGTTGACACAACGCCTTGGCCGCGCGCAGGCATCGGAGGACTCGGGGCCGTATATGGCATAGTATACCACGCCCGGCTTCGACTTGTCGCTACGGCTGCGCGAAGGCCTGAACTTAGCCGTGATAAGATACTGAGACATGATATGATGATGCGCTCATGCAGCGCCGCTATACGGCACTAAACTATCGCCGCCTTGATCTGCTCGACGATGTAGCGGACATGCTCGTCGGTCACCCACGGACCCGAAGGCAGGCAGAT
>JAICZO010000368.1 GCA_029057255.1 Muribaculaceae bacterium
ACGGCGAAGATGTTGTATACGTCGATTCCGGTCTGCTCGCCGAGGGCGGGGTTCTTGTCGTCGGTGAAAGTGTAGGTCTCCGACCATACGTACTGGCGGCGCTGACTGAATGCTGTTGAGCCGGGGAACTTGGCGTCGAATTGCATGTAGGAGTTCACTGCGTCAAGCTGAACGCTGAGGGTGCGAGCGTATTCCTTGTAGCCGGCTGCGGCGGGGTCTGTGCCGTTGGCGAGGACGAGGCGCTGTGAAGCCTGATCATACGATGTGGGTTTCTCTACGGTGAATTTGGTTTCCCAGAAGAAGTAGCGTTCGGGGTCGTAGAAGTAGAGGACTACGTCGTCGGTGCTGACTTTCTTGTTGACGGTGTCGTAGATGTAGCAGCAGATCTTCTCGCCGGTGGGCTTGTCGTCTTTGTCGGTGATGTCCTGAATCTTCGAGAACTCGGAAGCCTTGACGGTCACATAAGCGGGATAGGTTTCGGTAGCGGGAGTGTAAGTACCCTCGATGGTGATGTCGAAGTCGGCGAAATGCTCGATGGTAGCTTTTGTGCCTTCTACTGTTATGAGGCTGGTTGTAAGAGTAGTGCTGGATACCTGTCCTGTTTCAGCTACGGAGTTGGTGACTTTGTCGTATTCACCTTTCAGGAAAGCTTCGCTTGTCCAGCCGAAGATGCTTGAGTAGTAGATGCCGGAGTGGGTGTATGCGGGGGTTACGTCACCGACTGCACGGCTCGACACGAAGTTTTCGAAAGCCTCAGCGCTTGCTTCTACGCGGGCGTTGGGAGCAAGAGTCTTGGGGGTATTGAGGCTGAAACTGTGGAGCTGGGGAGCTGCGGCCGAAGCAGAAGCTACGACTGTGGCGGCAGCAAGAAGTGTGTAGAGTTTTTTCATGAAGAACTTGTTCTTTTAGAGTTGATTAAACAAATCTTTGGTTGCTTGTACGCTATTGGAAGCGTAGCTGTCTAAACAAATATTCAAAGTATTGTACCCGAGCAGCCGCTGTGTTTTTGAAGCTTGTGGTGCGGCTTGGTTGCAGGGGGACGGTGGCAAAGTTAAACACTCTTTTGCAAAGTGCCAAACTTTTTGACGACAAAAAAATATTTTTGCTATGTTTTTAACGTTTAGTGTGACTCGGCGGCGTTTCTACGCGTGTTTGTGCTGCTGAAAATCTACTCAGGATTTGTGCGCGTGATAAAAAAAGTGTAACTTTGCGCGATTTTTAAATATATTAAAGATGAGAATAGCTATTGTCGGCGCCTCTGGCGCTGTCGGACAGGAATTTCTTAGAGTTCTCGAGAGTGCCCCGGTCGATATCGAGGAAATCCGTCTCTTCGGCTCGGAGCGAAGCTGCGGCAGCACATACCCCTTCCGCGGCGGTGTCGCAGGGCCTGTGCGTCTGCTGTGCGACAATCCGGCTGACTTCGCCGGGCTGGATTATGTCTTTGTGTCGGCCGGTGCCGATGTTTCGCGCCGCTATGCCGAGGTCATCACTTCGGGCGGCGCACTGATGATCGACAACTCGAGCGCTTTCCGCATGGACGAGGATGTGCCTCTGGTGGTGCCCGAAGTAAACGGCGACGACGCCTTCGACACGCCCCGACGTATCATCGCCAACCCCAACTGCACAACAATACAGATGGTGGTGGCTCTCAAACCTATAAATGACATCTCGCCCATACGCCGCGTGCATGTGGCCACATACCAGGCTGCAAGCGGCGCCGGCGCCACAGGCATGGCCGAGCTCGAGCAGCAGAGCCGCGAGATAGCCGCCGGCGAGCAGCCCACGGTGAAGAAGTTTGTCAGCCAGCTGGCATTCAACCTCATACCCCACATCGACGTCTTCACCGACAACGGCTACACCCGCGAGGAGATGAAGATGCACTTCGAGACCAAGAAAATCATGCACGCCCCGCAGCTCGAAGTGAGCGCCACCTGCGTGCGTGTGCCCGTCATGCGTGCTCACAGCGAGGCCATATGGGTCGAGACCGAAAGCCCTGTCAGCGTAGAGCGCGCCCGCGAGGCATTCAGCGCCGCCGAGGGTGTGGTGCTCGTCGACCGTGCCGAGGCTCTGGGATACCCCCAGC
>JAICZO010000369.1 GCA_029057255.1 Muribaculaceae bacterium
CACCGAGGCAGACCTCTCTTACTGCGAAGGCCTCAAGACGGTCGACCTCTCGTTCAACAAAATAGCGACTCTGACACTTCCCGATGAATCGGTACTCGAGAACATCGACATCAGAAACAACTCGATGACTATCGCCGACCTGCCCGAGACTTCGCTCTTCGCCGGCGTATACTCCTATGCACCCCAGGCCAAAGTGGGCATCCCCGTGAAGGGTCCCGGCGCCGACCTGTCGTCACAGTTCCGCTCCGTCGACGGCAAGACCACAGCCTACGCCTGGTTCAAGGCCGACGGCACAGCCCTCGCCGAAGGCACCGACTACAGCTGCACCGACGGCAAGACCAAATTCATCGACAGCACCCTCGGCAAAGTATACTGCGCCATGACCCACCCGGCCTTCCCGCAGTTCTCCATCACCGACGGCACCGCCCTGCTGTCCACCGAGATTGAAGTGGCACCGATGCCCACCAACGTCATAGCATCGTTCAACACTCCTGTCGGCAACCAGAATGTATCACTGTCGCTCGCTTCGACCGAGCCTAACACATCAATATACATCGACTGGAAAGGCGACGGCGTGGATCTGATAAGCTACGACCTCCAGACATCGTACACCCTCTTCTCGGCCGTGACAAGCGCCGGCGCCAATGTCAAGGTATACAGCTACGAGGACGGCGCCCCCATCTCGGTATTCAGCATTACGGGCGCTACGATGACCGAACCCGACCTGAGCAAACTCACCTCGCTCATCGCCCTCACAATCCAGAGCGCATCGCTCGAGACAGTAGTACTGCCGCAGAGCAAAGTGCTCTCCGAGCTTACCCTCTCCGGCAACAACCTCTCGGCAATCGACCTCAGCCCCTACAAGGACTGCCTCCGCTCACTGTCGCTGTCGTCGAACAAGTTCTCGGGCAACTTCGACCTCTCGGCTCTCAAGAAGCTCTTGCTCGCATCATTAGGCTCCAACGCCCTCACATCCGTGACTCTCGACAACCCCGAGCTTTGGTTCCTCGACCTGTCGCGCAACCGATTCGAGACCATTCAGCTCGACGGCATACCCAACATCGAGCAGCTTTCCCTTAGCGGCAACCAGCTCAAGGAAATCGACGTCGAGAACTTCGGCAGCCTCAAAGGCCTCACCCTCGACGCCAACCGCTTCACCTTCACCACTCTGCCCGCTATCAAGAGCAGCTACGTTGTGTATGAATACGGCAACCAGGCCCGCCTCAATGCCGTGCCCGACGGACTCGCAGTCGACCTCTCATCGCAGGCTATGGTCGGCAGCACCGCCACAACATACCGCTGGGGTATTGACGCGCCCTCGCTCGACG